>DATLUK010000072.1:0-9672 GCA_035533195.1 Acidimicrobiales bacterium
TTCCCAGCCCGCGGCCGCGGTGGAGCCGGTCGGGGACGAGGCGGTGCGGTAGAGGATTTGATAGGCACGGGGCCGGGTCGGACCACCATCGATCGGCGTCCGTAGCAGCTGGCGACCGAGAGGTATCCCTATCCCGAGGCCTACCATCAGCGCGGCCACGATGCCGAGGATGAGGCGCTGGTGGCGGTGCATCGCCCGCTGATTATCCCCCGTGGAGGCGCCAGGCCCGGACCACCCCGCCTATATCCTGGGCCGGCGGTCCTATCCGGTGGGCGGACGGGCCCTCGAAGGGGGAGTCAAGTGGAGACCCGGAAGCTGGGAAGCCTGGACGTGAGCGTCATCGGCCTGGGGTGCAACAACTTCGGCATGCGTTGCGACCAGGAGCAGTCGGCCCGGGTGGTGGACTCCGCCCTGGAGGTCGGCATCAACTTCTTCGACACGGCCGACGTCTACGGAGGGACACAGTCCGAGGTGTTCCTGGGCCAGGCCCTGGGCGGCCGTCGGGACGAGGTGATCATCGCCACCAAGTTCGCCAGCCCGGTCGACAGCGATCCCGAGCACCGAGGCGCCAGCGCCCGCTGGATCGCCCAGGCCGTGGAGGACAGCCTCCGCCGGCTGGGCACCGACCGCATCGACCTCTACCAGCAGCACCGGCCCGATGCCGACGTGCCGTTGGAGGAGACCCTGGAAGCCCTGGACAAGTTGGTGCAGTCGGGCAAGGTGCTCGAGATCGGTAATTCGAACTTCTCCTCGGAGCAGATCCACCAGAGCGAGGCCATCTCCCGGGACAAGGGCCGGGCCCGCTTCGTCTCGGCCCAGAACGAGCTCAACCTTCTGCGACGCCGGGCCCGGGACGAGGTGCTCCCGGCCTGTGTGGAGGACGGCTTGGGTTTCCTCCCCTTCTTCCCCCTGGCCAGCGGGCTCTTGACCGGAAAGTACGTGAGGGGAGAGGGCACCCCGGAGGGCACCCGCCTGGCCTCCATGCCCGAGGAGCGCCGTTCCCAGGTGCTGACCGAGCGCAACTACTCCCGGTTGGAGGCCCTCAGCGCCTTTGCCGAGGAGCGAGGTCACAGTCTCCTGGACCTGGCCTTCGCCTGGCTGCTGGCCCTGCCGGGGATGACCTCGGTCATTGCCGGGGCGACCAAGGCCGACCAGGTCAGGGCCAATTCGGCCGCCGCCGGGTGGTCGCTGAGCGAAGCCGATCTGGACCAGATCGATCAGATACTGGAAGCGGCGGTGGCTGAGGACTGAGTCGGTACCCCGGGAGCCAGGTCGAGAGCCCGCTCGGGCCGAGCCGGCAACCGGGGCAGGGTAGGTTCGGCCATGGACTATCCCGCCGCGGCCCGATCCGAGGCCGCCGACGTCCTGCACGGGCGCACGGTGCCTGATCCGTACCGATGGCTGGAGGAAGAAGCGGCTGAAGCCACCCGGCGCTGGCAGGAAGCCCAGGACCAGTTGGTCGCGGCGCATCGCCTTCGGTGGACCGGTCGCGAGGGGATGCGCAGACGCCTGGAGGAACTGACCCCCGGCCTCATCTCTCCACCCCAGGTCCGCGGCCGCCGGCAGTTCTTCCATCGGCGCCAGCCCGGGCAGGAACACGCCGTGTACTGGCTGCGGGAGACTGACGGGTCCGAGCGGGCCCTGGTCGATCCGTCGCGGATCGACCCCACCCTGGCCACCGTGCTGGACGGCGCCTCTCCCTCGCTGAAGGGGGACCGGCTGGCTTACCTCCTCTCCGGGGGTGGCAGGGAGGAGAGCTGGCTCCACGTGATCGACGTCGACTCGGGCGAGCCTCTGGAAGCACCCAGCCTGTTGGGTCGGGGCGGCACCATGGTCTGGAGGGCCGGGGGCCAGGAGCTGTTCTGCGTCAGGCGGTTGCCCGCCGACCGGCTTCCCGAAGGTGAGGAGCAGTTCCACCGCCGGGTGTGGCGCCACGTAGTCGGCCAGGACATCACCGAGGACGAGATGATCTTCGGGGAGGGACGGGACAAGACGACCTACTACGGATTGCAGGCCTCTCCGGACGGCCGATGGCTGGTCGTCACCGCCGCTCTGGGTACCGCCCCCCGCAACGACGTCTACGTGCTGGACAACCTGGCCGGAACCTGGCTGACGGTGCAGGAGGATGAAGACGTCGAGACCTGGGCCTGGGTGGCCGCTGACGGTCTTCTTTACCTCTTCACCAACCGGAACGCCCCCCGGTGGCGGTTGTGCCGGAGCGAGCCCTCCCGGCCCGACGCCACCCAGTGGGTCGAGGTGCTCGCGGAGGAGGAGGAGGTCCTGTCTGATCTGGCCGTGACCGACGCCGGCCTGGTGGCCGTCTACACCCGGGATGTGGTCAGCCAGGTGCAGATCCACGACTCCGGGACGGGGGAGCTGACCGGCCGGATCGACCTCCCCGGTCTGGGGGTGGCCGGCGTGACCAGCCCACCCGACGGGGCTCCGGAGGTCTGGGTCGGCTACACCGACTACCTCCACCCCCGAGTGGTGCTCCACCATGACCTGAGGTCGGGCCGGACCTCGACCTGGGGGGTCACGCCCGGGGCGGTGGAAATCGAAGCCACCGCCGAGCAGGTATTCGTGGCCTCCAAAGACGGGACCCGGGTGCCGGCCTTCATCATCACCGACCGGGGCGACCGGGACGGCCGGAAGCCGACCATTCTCTATGGCTACGGCGGCTTCAATGTGGCTCTGGCCCCCGAGTACTCGGCGCTGTTCTGCGCCTGGGTGGCGGCAGGAGGCGCGGTGGTGGTGGCCAACCTGAGGGGAGGAAGCGAGTACGGGGAAACCTGGCACCGGTCAGGCATGCGGGAGCACAAGCAGAACGGGTTCGATGACTTCCTGGCCGTGGCCGAGGAGGTGATGGCGCGGGGCCTCACCGACTCCGCCCACCTGGGCATCTTCGGGGGGAGCAACGGCGGTCTCCTGGTCGGCGCCGCCCTCACCCAGAGACCGGAGCTGTTCCGGGCCGTGGTGTGCAGCGCCCCTCTCCTGGACATGATCCGATACGAGCAGTTCGGTCTGGGCCAGACCTGGAATGACGAGTACGGCACGGCCGCCGACCCGGTCGAGTTCGAATGGCTGGCCGCCTATTCCCCGTATCACCACGTGGAGCCGGATGTGCCCTACCCGGCCGTGCTCTTCACCGTCTTCGACGGGGACACCCGGGTGGATCCGCTCCACGCCCGAAAGATGTGCGCCGCCCTACAGGCGGCCTCCAGCTCCGACCCCGAAGAGAGACCGATCCTCATACGACGCGAATCCGACGTCGGCCACGGCGCCAGGGCCGTGTCCAGGTCCATCGATCTCCAGTCCGACGAATTGGGCTTCCTGGCCTCCCAACTCGGCCTAGCCGTTCCCTAGGTTTTACGCCCGGCCGAAGGGAACCGATGTCGGGTCGACCAGGTCCGCTCCGTGCCTGCGGGCCCAGACGGCGTAGAGGGGATCCCCGAGGCTGTCGGGCGGGAGACAGGTTCGACTCATCGGCCCGTCCCAGGGACCGGATCGGCGGAAGTACTCCTCCACGACCCGCACCCGCTCGCGGTCGGTGGCGTACAGCCATCCCCGCACGGCCTTGGTGGGGAACAGGCGATTGGAGAAGGTGCACACGAAGACCCCCCCTGGGCGCAGGACTCGGAGGACCTCGGCGAAGACTTCGAGCGGAGCCGTGAGATAGTCGACCGAGACGCAGCAGAGGACCGAGTCGAAGCTGGCATCGGGGAACGGCAGCTGCTGACGTTCGTTCAGGTCCTGTTGCAAGGTCGACGTGGCCATCGGGTTGGCGGCCAATTCCTGCTCGTTCATGCCCAGGGCACAGAGGCTCTTGGGACGCCGGGGCAGGTGCGACACCCAGGAACTCATGAGATCCAGGACATCTCCGTCGGGGACGTCCAACTCCTCATAGAGCGCGCCTACGGCTGCGATGGCCCGGTTATCTATATGGGTCACGAATCGAGGCGAGGCGTAGAACGCCCGATCGGCCTCGGGGTCGCTACGGTCGAAGAAACCCGCCGGAAAGCTCACCGAGTGGCGCGGGGCGTGGGGGCAACCTCGGGTCGGGGCCCCTGGCCGGCCCGCCTGAACCTCGACCACCAGCGGACCGCAGCTCCGCTCACGACCGCTCCGGCCCCCAGCGTCTCATCAGTGGCGCTGGTGCCGCCCGTGCGCGGTAGGGAGGCGGGCCTCGAACTGCCAGGCGGGGACCCGGGTTGACCGGTCGGAGCAGACCCTGCTGTTGGCGCAGCCCCGCCCGGCGCGGCCAGGACGGAGTCAGCGGGAGGTATGACCCCAGGACCTTCCTTCGAGCACAGAAGGGCGGCCGGCGTGTCCCCGGCCGCCGGGAGGTCTGGCAGGGTGGGGAACGTGGGCCGGTGGCCGGCCAGGGCGGACAGGTCGAGGAAGTCGGTCAGGTCGTTGGCGTTGGCGTCCCGGTAGGTCAGGGCGGGCAGGTTCCATTTGCGCTCGATCATGGCCAGGATCGAGGTGTGGTCGTAGATGCTGTGGCTGACGTAGTTCGGCTTGGCATAGGCGGAGACCACCACCGACGGCACCCGGAACCCGTAGCGGGCGAAGCCCTCGTAGAGCGATTCGGTGGGCTCGACCACCGGCGGTATGTCATCGGGAGCCACGGCTGCGGGGGGCGGCACGTGGTCGTAGTAGCCGCCGTGCTCGTCCCAGACGATGACCAGAAGGGTGGTTGACCACTGGGGGGACGCACCGATGGCCCGGACCACCTGGGCCATCATGGCCTCGCCCTCCACGATGTTCTGGGGGTTCTCTTGGGACTGGGTGGAGAAGTTCTCGTCCAATAGAGCGACAGACGGGAGCCGGCCGGCGGCGGCGTCGGTGAAGAACTGGCTGAAGGGCTTGTGGTTGTTGGCCTCGGTGGCGGCGTCATTGGTTACGAACAGTTCCGGGGTGGCGCCGGTGGGATAGGAGTACACGTAATCGGTCCAGCTGATGCCGTGACGATCGAGCTGGTTGAAGATGGTGCCGGCCGGAGCCGGGGTGGTCAGCAGCGAGTCCTGTTCGGCGTTGCCCGGGGAGGTACCGATGTCATCCACCATCCCGGCCGAAGTGGCGGCTATCAGGTACCGCCGGTTGGGATCGGTCTGGCCCAGCACGGAGCAGAACCATCGGTCCCCGATCGGGAAGGTCTTCGCCAGTCCATAGGTGAACGGCAGGTCCTCCCCGGTCCAGTAGCCCATGGCCACCCCGCCGACTATCTCGGTGGTGGCCGGGCTGATGGGAGTGCTGACGAAGCCGTCGTTGCGGCCACCGTTGTAGGCGTGATGGGATGCACTCCACTCCTGGCTCGGCCGGCCGGGAAGCTGGCAGGTGGTGGGCATCCTGAATGCCTTCTGGATCCGACCGTCGGGGTAGGGGTTGGTGGCCGTCGGGAGGCCGTCGGTGCCGATGGTGAACCCATCGCCCCGGGGCTTCTCGCCCGACCCCCGGCCGAGCATGCCGAAGAAGTTGTCGTAGGAGTGGTTCTCCATCATGAGGATGACGATCTGCTCGACACCGGCCATGGTGTCGGTCCCGGCGGGGAGGCTGGGGAAGGGGAGGCTGCCGGGAGTCCGGAGGGCCGCGGTTGTGGCCGCCTGAGCCGGTCCCCCGAAGGCACCCTGGACCAGCGGCTCGGTCAGCGTGACCGCCACCGCTCCCGCCGTCCCGGCCAGGAGGGCCCGTCGGCTCAGATTTCGACTGGTGGGCGGCGTAGGGGGCACCTCGTCATCCTGGCCTACCGGCTCGGGCCTCGGGGCGCGGCCCGCCACCTGGGCGGGAGGTCCTCGAGCTGACCCAACCGTCGGCGGTCAGCTGAGCACCGGTGCGCCGGGACGGAACCGCACCGAAAAGTGCTTGGGCCCGGAGATGAAATTGGAGGGCAGCCATTCCACCGGCCCGGCCGGTTCCAGGTCGACCAGGCGGGTCAGCACCTCGCTCATGACCGACCGGATTTCGGCCCTTCCGATCCGGGCCCCGAGGCAGAAATGTGGTCCACCGCCGCCGAAGGCCACGTGGTCGTTGGGGCGCCGACGGACGTCAAGAGCGTCCGGGTCGGTGAAGGCGGCTTCGTCCCGGTTGGCCGAGCCGTAGTACATGACGACCTTGTCCCCCGCCGCCACCTTGGTCTGGCCGATGGTCAGGTCGGTCGTGGCGGTGCGGCGCATGTAGATCACCGGGCTCACCCAGCGCAGCAGCTCCTCGACGGCTGAGTCCAGAGTGCCGTGCAGGTCGGAGCGCAGCGCCTCCAACTGGGCCGGGTGTTCGAGGAGAGCGAGGGTGCCCGCCGCCACCAGGTTGCGGGTGGTGTCACCCCCGGCGTCGACCAGGAGCAGGAAGAACAGGTTGAAGTCGATCTCGTCCAGAGGCCGCCCGTCAACCTCCCCGTGGGCGAGGCGCGAGGCCAGGTCGTCAGCGGGTTGGCGGCGCTTCTCCTCCCACACCTGGTGGGCGTAGTTGAACATGGAGGCCACCGCCTGGATGGCGGCACCGGGTGGTTGGCCTTCGGGGGCGGCGTGGATGGTCTCGGTCAGGCGGTACAGGTCGACCCCGTCGGAACGGGGCATCCCGAGCATCTCGGCAATCACGTAGGACGGCATGAGCCCGGCTACTTCCTCGACCAGGTCGCATTCGCCTCGGGTGATGACCCCGTCGATGATGGCGGTGGCCAGAGCATCGATCCGGGGGATGAGTTCTTTGACGGCCCTAGGCAGGAAATCCGGGATCACCAGGCGGCGGTAGCCGGTATGGCCCGGCGGATCCATCATCAACATCATCCGGTGACCGCCCATGTCGATGCCGCTGTCATCGGGGATCATGATGGTGGGCTCGGAGGAGAAGCTGACCGGGTCCCGGCCCACCCGGCGGACGTCTTCATGGCGGGTCACGGCCCAGAATCCCGGACCGGCTTCCTCTTCGTGCCAGTGGACGGGGTCGTTGGCCCGCAGCCAGCGGAACTGCTCATGGGGCTGGCCGTTGGCGAAGGAGACGGGGGAGAGCAGGTCGATGACCGGAGGGGTAGCCACAGGCCAGGTTGGTAGCACCGGCTCCGGGTCCGGTCAAGGCTGTCGGCCCGTCCCCGCTTATCGGGCTACGGCTGCCCCATGGTGGAGGCGTGCCGCATGTCCAGCGAATACGGGGGAGCCAGGTCAACGCCGTCGGGCTTGTCCAGATAACCCGGGGATGAACCAGGCTGGCCGGTGACTCCGTATTGCCACACCACCTGGTCCGTCCGGGGATCGATGACGATCACGCGATGGTTGTAGTCGTCGTTCAGGAGGAAATCCCCGTTGGGCAGGGGCTCGGCCAGGGACGGCTGGTTGAGCTGGGGCTGCCCCGCCAGAGGGGCGTACCGCCAGAGCAGCTCACCGCTGGAGTTGAACGTCTCCAGGACGCCGGGATTGCTGTAACTCACCGTCACGTAGACCCCGGGGCTGACCTCGTTGGTGTCCGAGGGGTAACTGACCCCCGGGGGGTGGATGGAGTTGTAAACGTCGCCGGTCAGGTCGATCTCGTCCACCCAGTCACCGTTGATTTCGGTCACCAGATAGTGGCCGTTGGCCATCGGGAACGCTCCGTTCGGACTTCCCCAACGAGCTGGCGGGTCGTGGTAACAGGCATTGGTCGAGGTGCCGATGATCGAGGCCGGAGCGTGGCCGCCCGGAGCTATCAGCAGTATGCGGCAGTTCTTGATGTCGGCGGTGATGAGGTACCCATCGGGCAGCATCATGGCGTCGTCGGGGTTCCAGAGCTGGTTGGGCCCCATGCCCTCGGCTCCGGGTGTTCCGTACCTGTAGACGATCCGATGGGTGGCGACATCGACCACGCTGATAACGAAGTCATCCTCTTCGGTTACAACTATCTCTTTGCCGTCTGGAGTGAAGAAGGCGTCGTCCGGTATGAGAAAAGTCTGCCCGGGAGTGAGATCCCCGGGGCGAGGGAAGATCCAGGTGATCTGACCCTTCGGATTGACCACGATCAGACGGTTGTTCGACCGGTCGGCTATGAGCACCGGTCCGGGTAGTACGGAAGGCTCGGAGCTGGGGCGTAGCGCCGGCGCCGTCAGGGGTTGCTCGAGGGCGGCGGGGACGGTCGAGGAGGGCGAGGAGGACGACTTGGCGATCGGATGACCCGCCGGCCCCGCCGGGCGCGCCGTCCCGCAGGCAGCGAGAAGGATCGCCAATAGCACCGACGCCGACATGCCCAACTGTCGTCCGTGCCTCATGACCGCCCGCATCCTTGCCTTCCAACCTTACTCAATCATGAACGCGGCTCTGCACCTAGTCCTAGTCATGAACCTACGGGCTCGGTGGACCTGGCTCGGCCGGAGGCCGATCCAGCGTACGTGCTCCCGTCATGAGTCCGTAAGGTCCCCCTCCGTATTCTGGTCGGATGCTTCTGGCGCCTGGTAGTTGACGTCCGTGAGACGGCGCAGTGGTGTGATTGCCCTTGTGGTGCTGGTGGCGGCCTGCTCGTCCACCCATTCCGGGTCCGTTCTACCGCGCCCAGTTACTCCGGCTAGTCCGACCGGCGTAGTCGCCTTGTCTGAGCCCTACCAGCTGCCGGCCCCACTGTCCCGGGCGGTAGCGGTCCCCGCAGGGGGAGCGATTCGCATAATGGGCGGGCTGACCGCCGCCCAGTCGACTGTGTCCGGAGTGTTCGACCTGGACCCCAAGTCGGGACAACTCCGTCCGGTGGGCCAGTTGGCCGAGGGGGTGCACGACGCCGCCGCCGTGGTGTTGAACGGCTCGACCCTGGTCTTCGGGGGAGGATCCCCCAATACGGTTGGCACCGTCCAAAGCTTCGGCGCCGGTGGCGGCCAGGTCATCGGAACCCTTCCCAAGCCTCGCTCCGACCTCTCCGCCGTGGCCTTGAACGGTCGCGCCTATGTCCTGGGCGGCTACGACGGGACCGTGACGGATCCCAGCATTCTGGTCACGGAGGATGGGAAGTCGTTCCAGACCGCGGGCCGGCTGGTCCAGCCGGTCAGATATCCCGCCGTTCTGGCCGATGGGGGTGCTGTCTACGTCTTTGGCGGAGCTCTGGCCTCCGGTACGACCGAGACCACCTTGATCCAGGAGTTTGATCCTCGAACCGGTCGCTCCCGGGTCGTGGGCCATCTGCCTGAGCCCTGGGCCCACGGGATGGCCACCACTGTCGGCGGTCAGATTTACCTGCTGGGGGGAAGCAGCGGCACCGGCACGCTCACCTCGATCTGGCGCTACCAGCCTGGCGCCTCGAAGGTGACAGTCAGCCCCCAGTCCCTTCCTTATCCGGTCTCTGACGCCTCCGTGGCCCAGCTCGGCCCAGCCACTTTCCTGGTAGGCGGTGAACAGTCAGGCAGTCCCCTCTCGGGCGTCATCTCGGTCCGCCCGGCGGGTGGGGCCGCCCAGGTCACCTCCTCGGCTGCCCATGGTCCACCCTTCTCCGGGCGCCTGCTGATCGCCGATCGTGGCAACAACCGACTGATCCTGGTGAACACGGCCAAGACCATTCTCTGGACCTACCCGTCCGCCTCGGCGCCGCCGCCGGCCGGCGGCTTCTACTTCCCGGACGATGCCTTCTTCGCCCGCCGGGGGACCGAGATCATCTCGAACGAGGAGGACAATCACACCATCGTCCAGATCGCCTATCCGTCGGGCCGGATCCTCTGGAGTTATGGGCATC
>DATLUK010000073.1:0-8516 GCA_035533195.1 Acidimicrobiales bacterium
CTGCTCGGTCTTGGTCGGAAGACCGGTGGAGGGACCGCCCCGCTGGATGTCGACCACGATGAGAGGCAGCTCCAGGCTGATGGCCAGGCCGACCGTCTCGGACTTGAGGTCGATGCCGGGCCCGCTGGTGGTGGTGATGCCCAGGCTGCCCCCGAAGGAGGCGCCCAGGGCGGCGGCTATGCCCGCAATCTCGTCTTCGGCCTGCAGAGTCCGCACGCCGAAGTTCTTGTGCTTGGACAACTCGTGGAGGATGTCCGACGCCGGGGTGATGGGATAGGAGCCGAGGAAGATCGGCAGCTTGGCCAGCTGGCTCGCGGCGACCAGCCCCCAGGCCAGGGCGGTGTTTCCGTTGATGTTGGTGTAGACGCCCGGATCCAGGGCGGCTGGGCGGACCTGGTAGGTGGAGAGGAAGAGTTCCGCCGTCTCCCCGAAGTTGTAGCCGGCCCGGAAGGCCAGGGTGTTGGACTCCTCCACCATGGAGTTCTTGGAAAAGCGCTCCTTGATCCAGCCCAGAGTGGGATCGACCGGTCGGTTGTAGAGCCAGGTCACCAGGCCGAGGGCGAAGAAGTTCTTGGACCGCTCGGCGTCCCGGGGCTTGGCTCCGGTGGGCTTGACCGCCTCCAGGGTCATGGCCGTCATGGCCACCTCGTAGACGGTGAAGCCGACCAGACTCCCGTCCTCCAGGGGATTGGCCGAATAGCCCGCCTTGGCCAGGTCCCGCTCCTCGAAGGAGTCGGTGTTCACAATGAGGGTGCCCCCGGGGGGCAGATCCCCGATGTTGGCCTTGAGGGCGGCCGGATTCATGGCGATGAGGACGTTGGGGGCATCGCCTGGGGTGAGGATGTCGTGGTCCGAGATGTGGACCTGGAAGGCCGACACGCCGGCCAGGGTGCCGGCCGGGGCTCGGATCTCGGCCGGGAAGTCGGGCAGGGTGGAAAGGTCGTTCCCGAACAGGGCGCTGACGTTGGTGAAGCGGTCTCCCGTGAGCTGCATGCCGTCACCGGAATCCCCGGCAAAGCGGATGACGACGCGATCGAGTTCCTGGACAGGCCGGGCCTTAGCCGCGGTTTCGGTCAACGGAGTGCCCCCGTGGGTGTGATCCGGGCCGGCACCGTTGCCGGCCCTTGTGTGATCGGCGGCTACAACAGGTGCGGACCGTCGTTCAGGGCCAGTTTACCCGGGTGACGTCCCTTCTCCTGCTATGGGCGCCGGGTGGCGGCCGGCCTTACCGCTTAGCGGCCCGGCCCGGGCCGGTCCAGAGCCGGTCCAGAGCCGGCCCAGGGCGTCGATTAGTCCCGGGTCGGCCACCGCCTCCGCCTCGGCCGGACTGAACCAGCGGACATACTGACTCTCCCCCGCGGCCGGATCGGGGTCCTGGTCGGACCCGATCAGCAGGTAGCGGGTGTCGAGATGGACGTGGCCGGCGTAGGCATCGTGGACGTCGATGTGGACCAGGTGGGGCCCGCCGGGCGGGTGGGCCACCTCGATCCCGGTCTCCTCCGCCGCCTCCCGCAGGGCAGCCTCGGCCGGGCTTTCGCCCGCCTCGATGTGGCCGCCGGGCTGGAGCCAGATACCCAGGCGCTTGTGCCGGTGCAGGAGGATGCCGGCCGGACCGACCACCAGGGCGGAGCCGGTTACATGGACCTCATCGGCCGTCTGGTCGAACGGCCGGTCCAGGCGGGCCAGTTCGGCCAGCATCCGCCGCTTCGACTCGACCTCCCGCTCGGAGCGGGGGGCGAAGGCCTCCACCTGGCTACACAGTTCGCTCTCGGCCCGGCTCGGAGCCGCCCCGGGGCTCATCGGAGGTGGGCGGCCACCTCGGACCAGAACAGGGCCAGGGTGTCCGAGGTCCGGTCGGCGTCGCCCATGGTCCAGTCCGGGACGATCAATTCGTCCACGCCGGCGTCCCGGTAGGCGCCCACCTGCTCCACCATCTCCGCCGGCGTGCCGACCAGGACGGGCCGGCCGGCCGGGCCGCGGTGGCGCTCCAGCCATTTCTCGTCGGTGCTCAGAAAGACCATGGCCTGGGTCGAGCGGCGGATCTCGGCCGGGTTCCGACCGATCTCCTCGCAGCGCCGGTCGAGGACAGCCGACTTGGCGGCGAAATCCTCCGGGGTGGTCCAGGCATTCCACTCATCGGCGAACCTGGCCGCCACCCGCATCGTCCGGTGCTCCCCCCGCCCGCCGATCAGGAGGGGAAGGCGCTCCCGGACCGGCTTGGGGTCACAGGGGGCGTCGGTGATCCGGTAGTGGACCCCGGCGAAGGTGGTCCGCTTCTCCCGGAGCAGTGAGGTGATCACCTCGGCCGACTCCTCCAGATGATCCATCCGGTCCTTGACGCTGAGCAGGTCGATCCCGTAGGCGGCGTGTTCGTTGACCTGCCAGCCCGACCCGAGCCCCAGCACGAAACGGCCGCCGCTGATCTGGTCGATGGTGGCGGCGGCATTGGCCACCACGGCCGGGTGGCGGTAGAGGTTGCCCGACACCAGCGGGCCGAGACGGAGCCGGCTGGTGGAGGCGGCCAGCCCGGCCAGGACCGACCAGCACTCCAGGCTGGGCCCATCCAGCGGCGTGGCCCCCTGGGCGTCGTTGGGCATGAAGTGATCGGCAAACCAGGCTCCATCCCACCCGACCTCATCGCATGCCTGCACCAGTCGGAGGGTGTCCACCCAGGGTCGGTCAGGTCCGGGCCACACGCTGAATCTCATGGCCCTCAACGTTAGGCAAGGCCAGACTGGGGCGTGGCATCGAACGGGGACACCCCTCTGGCCGGGTGGTGTGACCCGGCGTTCGGCGCCGTACGAGAGGAATTCGCCGAGAACTTTCGCAGCCGGGGCGAGCTGGGGGCGGCTCTGTGCGTCTCGGTCGGCGGCCGGGTCGTGATCGACCTGACCGGAGGCTGGGCCGACGCCGCCCGCACCCGGCCCTGGTCGCCGGACACGCTTGTCAACGTGTTCTCGGTGGGAAAGGCCCTGAGCGCGGTGGTGGTCGCTGTCCTGGTGGCGAACGGAACCCTCGACGTGGAGGAGAGGGTGAGGCGGTACTGGCCCGAGTTTGGCGGTCAAGGAAAGGAGGACGTGACCCTGCGTGAGTTACTCAGCCACCAGGCGGGCCTGCCTGCAGTGCGGGGAAGCCTTCCGGAGCGGGCCATGCTCGACCAGGACCTCATGGCCTCGGTCCTGGCCCACGAGCGTCCCTGGTGGAAGCCGGGAACTGCCCACGGTTATCACGTCAACACTTTCGGGTTTCTGGTGGCGGAGGTGGTTCGGCGGGCCTCGGGACTGACGGTCGGCCAGCTGCTACGCCGCCGGGTGGCCGAGCCCCTGGGCGCCGACGTGCACATCGGGCTGCCGGCCTCCGAGCACGCCCGCGTGGCGGAGTTCGTTTGGTCGAGCCCGGGCTCCTCCCCGGAGCCGGCACCTCCGGATGTCGCCCCCGTCGACCCGGCCCTGCTTACCGAGGAACAGAGGATGGAGTACAACGCCTATCGCAACCCGCCGGGCCTATCCGGCATCGGCTGGGTCAACATGGCCGAGTGGCGCAGCACAGAGATTCCCTCCACCAATGGCCACGCCTCGGCACGGGGCGTGGCCCGGGTTTATACGGCCCTTGCCGCCGGAGGCGGGGGCATCGTGCCCTCGGCCGTTCTGGACCTGTTCACCACCGAGGTGGTGGCCGGGGAGGACCGGGTCCTGCACCGGCCCTCCCGGTTCGGGCTCGGATTCCAGCTGACCCAGCCCGAGCGCCCGCTCGGCCCCGGCGCCCGGTCGTTCGGTCACTTCGGCGCCGGAGGCTCGCTCGGCTTTGCCGATCCTGACCGTCGACTCGCCTTCGGATACGTCGTCAACGCCATGGGTCCTCGCTGGCAGAACCCACGCAACCGGGCCCTTCTCGACGCGGTGGCAGCCGGCCTAGGTGGGTGAACGGGACTCCTGCGCCTTCGCCCAGGCGCGTCGCAACACGGCCAGGATGGTGTCGGTCTCCTGGGCACCGGGGATGCCGAAGCGGCCGTCGATGAGGAAGAAGGGGACACCGGTGATCTCCCGCTCCCGGGCCTCGGCCTGATCGGCCCTGACTTCAGCGGAGTACTTGTCGCCCGCCAGGACGGTATCCACGTCATCGATGTCGAGCCCGGCCGCCGCGGACTGGGAGCGCAGCACGGCCGGGTCACCGATGGCCTGGCCTTCGCATAGGTAGGCGGACAGGAACCTCTCCTTGACCCGGTCCTGGATGCCTCGGTCGGCTCCCAGGTGGATCAGGCGGTGGGCATCGAAGCTGTTGCCCGAGCGAGTCCGGTCCAGGTGGTAGTCCAGGTCCTCGGCTGCGGCCAGGCCGGTCAGGCGCCGGTTGGCCGCCCGGGCCTGGTCGGCCGTTATGCCGTACTTGCGGGCGATACGTTCCGCCGGATCGCCCTCCCTCACCGGCGGGGCGTTCGGATCGAGTTCAAAGGCACGCCAGTGGACTTCGACCTGCTCGGCGTGCTCGAACAGACCGAGGGCGGTCTCCAGGCGGCGCTTGCCCAGGAAGCACCACGGACAGATCACGTCGGACCAGATGTCGATCCTCATCTGCTCGGTCTATCACCCGCCGCGACCGACACAAGGGCGCCTATGCGACGGTGATGTTGTTGTCCAGATAGACGTCCTGGACTGCGTTGAGGAGCGCTACGCCATCGGCCATCGGCCGCTGGAACGCCTTGCGGCCCACGATGAGCCCGGCCCCGCCGGCCCGCTTGTTGATCACGGCCGTGCGCACGGCCTGGCCCATGTCACCCTCGCCCTTGGATTCCCCGCCGGAGTTGATGAGCGGGACCCGGCCCAGATAACAGTTGACCACCTGCCAACGGGTGAGATCGATGGGGTTGTCCGTCGTCAACTCGCTGTAGACGAGGGGGTCGGTCTTACCGAACTTGAGGGCGTTGTAGCCGCCGTTGTTTTCCGGCATCTTCTGCTTGATGATGTCGGCCTTGATGGTGACCCCCAGGTGGTTGGCCTGGCCGGTCAGGTCGGCGGACACCTCATAGTTCGTGTCCCCCACCTTGAAGGCCGGGTTGCGTACGTAGCACCACAGCACGGTGAACAGTCCGTACTCATGAGCCTCTTCGAAGGCCTCGCTTACCTCCTGGATCTGGCGGTTGCTCTCCTCCGAGCCGAAATAGATGGTGGCGCCGACCCCGACCGCGCCCAGGTCAACGGCCTGGCGGACCGAGCCGTACATGATCTGGTCGTACTGGTTGGGATAGCTCAGGATCTGGTTGTGGTTGAGCTTGGCTATGAAGGGGATCTTGTGGGCGTAACGACGGGCCACCATCCCGAGGACTCCAAAGGTGGTGGCGAAGGCGTTGCAGCCGCCCTCGATGGCCAGCTCACAGAGATTCTTGGGGTCGAAGTAGGCCGGATTCTTGGCGAAGCTGGCCGCCCCCGAATGCTCGATACCCTGATCGACCGGCAGGATGGAGAGGAAGCCGGTGCCGGCCAGCCGGCCGTGGTTGAGCACGCTCGACAGGTTGCGCAGCACAGGCACGGGACGGTCGCTGTCGAGCAGCACCCGGTCCACAAAGTCCGGTCCTGGCAGGATCAGATCCTGGGCCGGGATGGCTTTCGACTGATGGCTAAGCAAGGACTCGGCCTCGGCGCCGAGAAGCTTCTCCAGGTCCACTTGGGCTGCTCCTAGCTGTGGCTCCCCGGGGTCCCGGAGGCCTGCTCTGCTGCCCAGGAGCGTACCCGGAGGCCGGCCGTCCCTATCACCGACGGCCACCTGCGGCGGCCACCTTGGCTGGCTACCTCCGACCGCTACTTGCGGCGGCCCTTCGGCCGGGGCTGGTCCAGTCCTTCGGCCAGGCGCTCGATGGCCGAGGCCATGGCGGTGCGCACCGCGGCCGGGCGCCCGGCCGGCACGACCCTCTCGGCCACCACCTCGGTCCGGCTCTGGGTGGCCGAGCCGGCCCGGAAGAAGCGCCGGCGGACCCGGCCGATGACGACCACCGGGTCGCCCTGGTCGAGGTCCAGCGCCCCCGAGGTCGGATCGAACCACGCCACCGGCACCGACTCGGCCCGGGCATTCTCCCCCACCCCGTCCACTGTCACTTGAAGGCTCATCATCCTGGTTCCCGAGGCCAGGGTCCGCTCCTCCGGCGGCCGGCTCAACCGGCCGGCCAGGGCCACGATGTTCATCACTTGCTCCATTTCCGCCCCGCCGATGGGCGGGGACCTCTCAGATGATCGGAGGCCCGGGCCGGCGGCCCTGGGGCGAAGGGGAAGCTCTGGCTGAGAAGTTAGGAAGTCCCTGTGACAGGGGGTCGATCAGCAGACGGGGCGGTCAGAAGGGGGGCGGTCAGAAGGGGGGCGGGTGAGCACGTCGGCACCTTGGTCGGTGACTACCAGCATGTGCTCGAACTGGGCCGACCGACGCCCGTCGGCCGTGACCGCGGTCCAGCCGTCCGGCCACATGGATGCCTGCCAGGACCCCATGGTGATCATGGGTTCGATGGTGAAGGTCATCCCCGGCTCCATGACCGTGGCCGCGGCGGGGTCGTAGTAATGCGGGATGGCCAGCCCGTTATGGAATACCCGCCCGATGCCATGGCCCACGAAGCTGCGGACCACTCCGAAGCCTTCGGCCTCGGCCCGTTGCTGTATGGCCCGGCCGATATCGCTCACCGGCCGCCCGGGTCGCACAGCCTGGATGCCCAGCTCCAGACAGTCGGAGGTCACGGCTATGAGGCGGGTCGAGTCCGCATCGATGCGGCCGACCGGAAAGGTGGCGTTGGTGTCCCCGTGGACCCCGTCGATAAAGACGGTCACGTCGATGTTGACGATGTCCCCGTCGCTCAGGGGCCGGCCGTCTGGGATCCCGTGGCAGATGACCTCGTTAACCGAGGTGCAAACCGACTTGGGATAGCCGTGGTAGTTGAGAGGACTCGGATACGCGCCCCGCTCCACGCAGGCCTGGTGGCAGACCCGGTCGAGCTCGTCTGTGGTCACTCCCGAGGCCACGGCGGCGGCGGTCACGGCCAGCACTTCGGTGGCCAGCCGACCGGCCCGGCGCATGGCCTCGATGGTCGGGGCGTCCTTGACCAGAGCCTCGGTAGTCAGGACCGGACGGCCCCCCTCGGCGTAGTCGGGGCGGGCAATGCCCTCGGGAACCTGGCGCCGGGGGCTCTGCTGGCCGGCCCTCACCCGCTCGGCACTGACTTTGTGGCACCGCTTGTATTTCCGGCCGCTGCCGCACCAACAGAGATCGTTAGCCCGGACCGCTGTGGTCACGCCGCCTGCTCCCTCTCCCTCAGCCCAGCGCCGTCTGGCGCTCGGCGGCGTCGAAGAAGCCACGGTCGTAACGCAGGATGAGGCCGAACAGTTCGCGGGCCGCCGGCATCTCCCCCGCCCGCTCGTAGAGGTCGGCCAGGGCGTACCAGAGCCGGAGATGGTGCTCCCGGGGCCGGTCCACCCGCTTGGCCGACGAGTCGAGGAGTCGGATGGCCCCCTGAAGGTCGCCGCGATCGCCCAGCGAGCCGGCCCGCACGATCCGACCCTCGGTCATGAGCTCGGCGGACGGTGACGCCTCCCCCAGATCGGTCCACAGCGAGTCGACCTGGGCGTGGCGGCCCAGCGCCCGCTGACAGTCCATCATCGTGGGGTGTTGGTCGTAAGACCCGCTCAGGGCATGGAAGGCCTCGAGTTGCTTGAAGGCATCCCGCCAGCGGCCCATCCGGTAGAGGGTGAGGCCGTAGAGCTCCCGGACCGCCGCCGATCCGGGCGCCTCCTCGGCCAGGGGCTTGAGGATGCGGCGGGCATCCTCGTAGCGGTCCCTTTCATAGGCACGGGTGGCCTCGGCCAGGCGGGCGGCCAGGCGCGGGGCCCGGGAGGGGCCGGCGGCGGAGGAAAGCTCGGCGCCAACTTCGCCGGGGAGGCGGGGTGGGCGACGGCCCCTGGGCGCCTCGGCGGGCAGGAAGGTCTTGGGCTTGGGGGGATCGGAGGCCGCCGGCTTGCTCCTGTGGCGCTTGGCCGGAACGTCCTCGACCCAGCGTTCGGGCTGCCAGGCCGGCCGGGGCTGGCGGCTCGGACCCACCTCGCGCCGGTCCCCGTAGGTCTCCGGGTCCCGATTGAGCTCGGTCGCCCCCCGGCGGGCGACGTTGCCCCAGCCCTTGACCTTGGGGGGACCGGGGCGGGGGGCCGCGGGTCGGTCGTCTCGGCGGGGGCCACGGTCGTAGGACGGTCGGTCCTCGCCTCGAGGACCCCGGTAGCCGCCTGAGTCGGGCCGGCCTCCCGGGGGCCGGCCGTCGCTGCGGTAGCCGCTGCCTCCGGTGGGCCGACTGCCCCGGTATCCGCCTTCAGTACGGGGGGCGCCGGTCCCGTAGGGCGGCCGGGCCGGGCGGTCGCCGCGATAGCCGCTCCCCGAGGGGCTCGGCCGGTCGCCGCGGTAGCCGCCATCACTGCGCGGTCCACTTGGTCGGCTCGGCCGGTCGCCGCGGTAGCCGCCATCACTGCGCGGTCCACTTGGTCGGCTCGGCCGGTCGC
>DATLUK010000074.1:0-2046 GCA_035533195.1 Acidimicrobiales bacterium
GCGCAGTTGCACCGGCGGTTCGGAACCACCGACGTCATCGAGAACCAGACCCTGACTATCCCCGGAACGGTCAACAGCTATGAGCTGCGGGCGCAGAACCCGCGAGGGGCCTTCGGTGCTCCGTTGCTGAAGCTGACCGCCGGGCACTACCCGGCCGGCCCCAACCAGGTCGACCTGACTCCGGACCTGGCCGCTGACTTCCGGGTCGGGGTCGGGGGATTCTGGGCCCAGGATGGAGTGGTCCGACAGGTCGTGGGCCTGGTGGAGAACCCCCAGAACCTCCTCGACAACTTCGCCCTGGTCGCCCCGGGCCAGGTGACGGCGCCGACCCTGGAGTCCGTGCTCTTCGACGCTCCCGGCATCTACCCGGCCCAGATCGGGCCCAACGTGACCAGTCCGGCCCTGGTGGCCAAGAACGCCGTCTTCAACCCCCGGACCATCGTGCTGGCCGTCGCCACCGTCTGCATGCTGCTGATCGCCCTGGTGGCGGCGGGCGGGTTCACCGTGCTGGCCCAGCGACGCCTCCGGGCCATCGGCATGATCGGCGCTCTGGGCGCCACCGACCGCCACATCCGGCTGGTGGTGATGGCCAACGGTGCCGTGGTGGGCGCGGTCGGGGCGGCGGGCGGGGCGCTGATCGGCTTTGCCCTGTGGGCCCTCTACCGGCCCCACCTGGAGACCAGCGCCCACCACGTGGTCGGGCTGTGGCAGGTGCCCTGGAACGTGGTCATCATTGCCATGGTCCTCGGGCTGGTCGCCACCATCCTGGCCGCCTGGCGGCCGGCGGTCACGGTAAGCCGGGTTCCGATAGTGGCGGCCCTGTCCGGGCGTCCTTCCCCGCCCCGGCAGGTCAGCCGGTCGGCGTTGCCGGGTTTGATCTGCCTGGTCCTGGCCTTCTTGGCCGTGGGCGAGGCGGCCCAGCAGCGCAACCAGGGAGGCAGTGGGAGCGGTGCCCGCTTCCTGGTCGTCGGGCTGGTGGTGCTGATCGCGGCCGTGATCCTCCTCGCCCCCGCCGCCCTGGCCGTTCTGGCCCGGCTCTGCCGCCGTGCACCCCTGGCCATACGGCTGGCCGTCAGGGACCTGGCCCGCTATCGGGCCCGGTCCAGCTCGGCCCTCGGGGCCATCAGCGTCGGCATCCTGATCGCGGTGGTAATAGCCGTGGCCGCCGCCGCCCGCTACGGCAACGTCTTGGACTACGCCGGACCCAACCTGGCCTCCAACCAGTTGATCGTCTTCGGCCCCTACGGCCCCAACGGCCAGCCTCCTCCCGGCGCCGTGTCCGGCCCGGGCCCGCAGGGGGGCGCCGAACTGCTTCCAAAGCCGAGCGGCCCCGGCGGGCCGGTCTCGGTGAACATCCCCTCCGAGGCCCAGGCGGCGGCGGCCGCCTCGGCCATCGCCTCCATCGTCGGGGCCAAGGACCGGGTCGAGTTGGAGGACACCGTCATCGGCAGCCTGTTGCACGCCGCCCCTGGTCGCAACTGGAACGGTGACATCTACGTCGCCACCCCCCAACTCCTCTCGGCCTTCGGAATCGATCCGGCCACGATCGACCCGCGAGCGGAGGTGCTGACCTCCCGGCCGGGCCTGTCCGGGGAGACTGAGATGCAACTGACTTACGGACCATTACTGGGCAAGGGCGGCGGGTATCCCGACCAGACCTCCTTCCCCTGTCCGGCTGCAACGTGCCAGACCAACCCCGTCATTCAAGAGGTGGACCGGCTGCCGGCCGGGGTGGTGGCCCCCAACACGGTCTTCACCGAGGCGGCCGTGCACCGTTTCGGACTCCAGACCCAGGTGGCGGGCTGGCTCATCCAGACGGCCAAGCCCTTGACGGCAGCCCAGGTCCGCAGCGCCACCGACACGGCCGCCGCGGCCGGGATCACCGTCGAGACCAAGAACGATGAGCCCACCTCCTCGGAGGTCATCGACCTCTCCACCCTTTTCGGCATCCTCCTGGCCCTGGGCGTCCTCGGCCTGACGGTGGGACTGATCCGGGCCGAGACCGCCTCGGACCTTCGCACCCTGGCCGCCACCGGGGCCAGCAGC
>DATLUK010000075.1:0-11934 GCA_035533195.1 Acidimicrobiales bacterium
CCGGTAGCCGACGGTCGGGCTGACGGGCCGGTGGTCGGTCGGCGCCGCCGTGACCACCAGGCCGTCCTCGTCCATGACCACACCCGAGGTCAGCTCGGTAACCATGACCGAGGGTTCCCAGGTGAGGTCGGCGTGGTGGGCAAGCCGGTAGGAGATGTCCGGTGCCAACGAGGCCAGGATTCCATCCACCACCTGCTGGGTGCCTGGCGGGCCGAACACGTCGAGGGGAAGGGGGGTGAAGGAGGTGACCCACCGGGTGGTGATGACGTCGGTCAGGTCGGTGAGGTGATCACTGTGGAGGTGGGTGATCATCGTGGCCCGCAGCTGGTTGGCGCCTACCCCGGCGCCGGCCATTCTCATGAGCACGCCCCGTCCGCAATCGACCAGCAGGCTCCGCCCGGCGGCTCGCACCAAGGTGGCCGGTCCGGCCCGGTTCGGATCAGGGATGGGACTCCCCGTCCCCAGTGTGACGACTTCGATGGGGGCCATGGCTCAGTCTGCTGCAAGGGCCTCCTGGCTGCCGAGGCGCAGCGGCTCTGGCCGCCACCGATCAGCCGACCGGGTTGGCCACCGGGGCCGTGGGGGTTGCCCCGGCCGGACAGGCCCGGGGGTCCCAAGGGGCGAGGTTCGAGTTGGGCGCCGAGGGGGCGGCGATGCTCGACGACGCCGGTGCAGTGGGGGTGGTCGGAGCCGGTGACGAAGTCGAGGAGCCGGCGGTCCCGGCCGGTGCGGCCACCGCGAATTGGGTACCCGTCACCACCGTCACCTGCGCACCGTCGGTCACCCGGGTGGGGTTGTAGCCGATGACCACCGATCCGGTCATCGAGCCCGCCACCGCTTCGGCGGCTGCCTCGGCGGCCGGGGCATGGGAGCCGTAGTAGACGACGGTCTCGGCCACGTCGCCCGTGGCCTGGGTGTCGCCGACGCCCACGGTGTGGAACCCGACGGCGCCCAGGGCGGCGGCGGTGGTGCCCGCCTGGTTGGCTATGCCGGTGCCGTTCGTCACCGAGACGGTCACCGCCGACGGAGACGGCAGGGTCTGGCCGGTGAGGGCGTCGGTGTTCGGGCCGATGCCCAGTACCTGTTCCATGGCCGTCCGGTCGGCAGCCAGAGCGGGGAACTCCACCTGGCCGTAGGCGCTTCCGCGGTAGATCAGGCCCCCTCCGGCTCCGTTCGGATCGGTCACCACTGCCACCGGCAGGGTGAGCTGGGGTACGGAGTTGATGTCGACGGAATGGAAGTCGAGCAACAGATTCGCCATGTCCGTGACCGACCACGACTGATCGAAGGTGAAGTCGGCCTTGAGGGATCCGACCAGGTTGATGTCGGTGACCGGGTTGCCCAGTCCCTTCCTGGCTGCCGCTGAAGCCAGGACGCGGAGGAACTCGTGGTCCCTCCGTATCCGGGCCAGATCACTCTGTGCCTCCTGGGGCCAGTAGGTGGCGTAGGAGCCGGAACTATTGGACTTGTACTGCAGGTGACGGGCCCGGACCACCTGGAGAGCCTGGGTTCCGTTCAAGTGGACGCAGGTGGCGGCCCGGATGTTGAGCCCGGACTCGGCGTCGAAGACGGAGATGGGGAAGGACATGGTGAGTCCACCCAGGGAATCGACCACGTTGGCGAATTGGTCGAAGTTGAGCGACACAGCGTGCTGGATGGAGATGCCGAGATCGTCCTCGATGGCCGTGACCAGCTGAGACAGTCCCTGGTACAGCCCGGCATCGATCTTGTTGGCCCCGTCGCTGCGGGCATTGGGTATGAACAGGTCCCTGGGAATCGACAGCAGGGCCAGTCGGTGGCGGGCCGGATCGACGTGCAGGATCATGATTACGTCGCTGTTGACCCCGTTGACGCCCTGCGAGCACAACCCGTAGGCAGGGTTCTGCACGGTGAGGGCGCAGCGGGAGGTCGAGCCGGCCATGAGGATGTTCTCCGTGCCCGCCTCCTGTCCGCTGGTGAGGGCCCCGGCCAATCCGTGCACATCGGTCCGCTTGAACCCGTGGGTCAGGTGGTAGGCGTAGCCGGCGCCCCCGGCCGCCAACAGAGCGACGATCAGGACCGCCACAGCCGCGGTGAGCCGGCGCCGTCTCCCCCTGGGCAGACCGGGGGTCCCAGTCTGAGCGGTCGGTTGTGACAATTCGGTGGTGCCGTCCTCGTCAGGGGAATCGAGCCGGTGATCCTACGGGCCCATCCGACCCGGCTGGGTTCACCCGGCGACCCCTCAGGTCGGGAGACCCACCAACCGGACGGCAAATTCCACATAGGCCGCCACCACTTCTTCGACATCGAAACCCCGGGCCTGGCCCCACCACTCGGCCACCCTGATCCCCATGGCCGCGATGGCGGCGGTGGCCAGCCAGGGATCGGGCACCTGGCAGACCCCCAGCCGGACGCCCCGGCTGATGACGTCGGTGAAGACCTGCTCGGACTGGAGCCGGACAGTGATGACCTGGTCGGCGCTGGCCGGGGTCAGGGCGGCCAGCTCCCGGTTGGCCACCTGGCAGAGGAGGGGATAGGTGGCGTGCATCCTGACGTGGGCCTCGACCACCCGGCGGAGCTGGTCGAGCGGATCGGGGTCCGCCTCCAGCACGGCCTGGCGCAACCGGGCGTGGTGTTCCTGGTGTCCGATCAGCATCAGCTCGAAGAGGAGCTGCTCCTTGGACTCCAGGTGGGCGTATACCGAGCTGGCCCGGATGCCGGCCGCCTGGGCGATTTCGCGGACCGAAACGCCGTGGAAGCCCCTTTGGCCGAAGCGGACCAGGGCCGCTTCCAGGATGCGTCGGTGGGTCCCGTCGGCGGCCGCCCGCGGCGGTAGCAGCTCCTCGGCTGGTGCCTGGGCACTGCGTTGGGCCTGGGCCTCGGGCATAGTCCCCTCCGAAGGAGCATCCGAACGGTCGTTAGTCTGGGGCCGATCCCCCCGTCGGGTCAATTAGTACTACTTGACGGATTTATTCCGGTCGTGATTCACTGCCCGGGCCAACGAACGATCGTTAGGAAAGCCGGGGGTACGGGTGACGGATCTAGGTGGCGACGGGCGGCCGGAGTTCATCGATGTGGATGTACCCGGAGGCCAGCTGCGCACCGCCGTCTGGGGCGAGGGCGCCCAGGCCGTCATCGGCATCCACGGGGTGACGGCGTCGTCGCTGTCGCTGGCCCCGCTGGCCCGGCACCTGGACGGCAGCCGTCGCCTATTGGCACCGGACCTTCGGGGCCGCGGGGCCAGCGGGCGTCTGCCCGGGCCCTTCGGTATGGAGGCCCACGCCCGGGATTGCGCCGAGGTCATCGATGCCCTCGGCTCCGGTCCGGCGGTGGTGGTGGGTGAGTCCATGGGCGGCTACGTGGCCGTGGTTCTGGCCGCCCGGTTCCCCGAGCGGGTCGAGCGACTGGTGCTGGTGGACGGCGGACTGCCCCCGCCCCTTCCGCCCGGCCTCGACCCGGGCGCCGTCCTCGAGGCCGTGCTCGGGCCCGCCCTGGCCCGGTTGGGCGCCGTGTTCGGTTCGGAGGCGGAGTACCTGGACTTCTGGCGGGCCCATCCCTCCTTCAGCGAGGGGCTCAGCGATGACATAGAGGCCTACCTCCTCTATGACCTGGAACCGGTGGCGGGCGGGTTCCGCTCGCGGGTCTCGGAAGCTGCCGTGAGGGAGGACAGTGCCCAGACCCTCCAGGACCCCGAGCTCATCACCGACTCACTGCGCTCCCTGCGCTGTCCCATAACCCTGATCCGGGCCGAGCGCGGCCTGTTGAACCAGCCCGAGCCCCTGCTGCCCGTGGCGGTCGTCGACCAGTGGCGATCCGCTCTTCCCCAACTGGTGGACGGGGTCGTACCCGACACCAACCACTACACGCTCATGTTCGGTGCCCGCGGCGCGGCGGAGATCGCCCGGGTGGCATTCGGCGCCGACCAGGAGTCTTCGTCCCTAGCCGCACCCTCAGCTCAACCAGGAGGCCAACATGTTTGAGTCCGTCATCCCCAAGGCCGGGCACCGGGGGGTCATTGCCGTCGTGTGTCTGGGAATGCTCATGGCCGCCTGCGGCAGTTCATCGCCCCGCGCCGGCTCCAAGACCCATCAGGAGACCGGCCCGGGTCCCTCCGGGACGGTGAGCGGACAGTCGACCTCGACCACCCTGTCCAGCTCCTCGACCACCCAGGCCGGAGGTGGCAGCGCCTTGGCCGTGGCCGGCTCGGGCGGGGGCTCCTCGGGAGGCCAGTCGGGGTCTGGCGGAGCGTCATCGGGAGGCGGACCGATCGCGGGCGGCTCCGGGAGCGGGACGGTGTCCGGCTTCCACTACACCCCGACCCATCTCTGGAGCGGCGCGGCGGAGACGCAGGGCATCACCGCATCGGCCATCACCTTGTGCATGCACGCCGCCACCGTGTTGGGGGCGGCCTTCAACGAGAGGTCCCAGGACCTCGGCGTCTACTGGACCTGGCTCAACGCCAACGGCGGTGTCATCGGCCGCAAGGTGAACCTCACCATCGAGGACGACGAGTACACGGCCCAGGGCGCCCAGGTGGCCGCCCAGGAGTGCGAGTCGCTGAACCCCTTCCTGGTCCTCGGAGGCATCGGCTTCGACCAGGATCCGGTCGTCCGCCAGCTGGCCGAGCAGGACCACTTCATCTACATCTACACCATGGCCGACGCCGGAACCGGCCACTACACCTACAGCTTCACCGGCTCGCCCACCATCGAACAGGCGGGCAAGTGGATCGCCCAGGCCGAACTCGACCGGCACTATCCCGGTCCCTACGGAGCCGTCTACGTCAATGACAGCGCCTGGGTCGGCGGCTACACCACCTACAAGGCCTGGATGGATGCCCACGGAGGAAAGTCGGTCGACCAGAACTCCTACACCACCAACTCCGGCGGTGACACCAGCAGCTTCCAGGCCTACATCACCGAGCTCAAGGTGGCCGGGGTCAAGACGGTCTACCTCTGGACGAACGCCTTGGCCATGGATGCCTTCGTGGAGCAGGCCGCCAATCAGGGCTACTACCCGTCCTACGTCACTCCGGACGGTTTCGACCTGGTCACCCAGACCGTCGGCAAGGACATCGATAACCAGAGCCCGGCGCCGAAGCCGACCCTGGCCGCCTGGATCACGCCGGCGTTCGACCCGAACAACCCCAACGTTCCTTGGTGGCCCGAAGAGCAGCAGATGATCAACGTCTACAAGCAGTACGACGCCGGCCACTCCCCTGATGACATCGACTGGATGACCTGGCTGGCCTTCCAACAGGTGACTGATCTGCTGAAGACCTGCGGGACCGGCTGCACCCGGGACGACATCGTGGGCATCTTCCACTCCGGTTGGCAGGTCACCACCGGACCGCTGTGCCCGGTGAACTTCTCGTCCAACCCCAGCTTCGGCGGAGCCGAGATCAACCTGTTCTCTGCCTATCGGGAGAACGGGGCGACGGTGTGGCGACAGCAGGCGACCTGTCAGAGTTCGTTCTGATGGGCTCCTTCTCATGGGCTCGTTGGTGATGGATCGGCGCGGTCGGGCTCGGGCCTAGGTGAGCCACATTCTCCAGTTCACCGTCCTCGGCCTGGCCAACGGAACCATCTATGCCCTCATTGCCCTGGGCCTCTCGCTGGTCTACAAGGCGACCCGGGCGATCAACTTCGCCCAGGGCGAGGTGGGCACCCTGGCCGCCTTCATCGCCTGGGAGCTGATCGCCCGCCACCACCAGAACTGGGTGGTGGGGGCACTGGCCGGCCTGGCCGCGGCGGCGGTGGTGGGCTATGTGATGCACCGCTTCGTCGCCACGCCGATGCGGGAGGCGTCGAGGGTGTCGCTCACCATCGCCACGCTCGGGGTGGCCTTCACCCTCTACGGGTTCGAGGCCAAAGTCTTCGGTGACAGTCCCGAGGTGCTGCCCCCGCCCAGTCTCGGCTTCCAGGGGGTCAGCGTGGCCGGGTTCCTGTTGACCCCGGTCTACATCTACGCCATAGCCGCCGCCGTCATCGCCTCGGCCACCCTCGGTCTGGTGCTGCGCCGCACCCGCTTCGGCCTCGGTGTCCTGGCCAGCGCCCAGGATCCCGATACCGCTCGGCTCCTCGGCGTCCCCGCCGCCAAGGTCTCCGCCTTCACCTGGGTCGGTGCCGCCGTCCTGGCCGGCGTGGCCGGTCTGTTGGCCGGGCCGACCCAGGGCGTCATCTATCCCTTCTTCATGTCCGGGACCCTTCTCTTCCGGGGGCTGGTGGCGGCGCTGGTCGGAGGCTTTGGGGACCTGCCCGGAGCGGTCTACGGCGGGTTGATAGTCGGACTGGTGGAGGCCTACGCCATCGAGGCCTTCGTCCACTATCCCGGCCTGCCCGAGGTGATCCTCATGGCCCTGGTGCTCGGGGTTCTGCTGGTCCGTCCCCGCGGCATCCTGGCCCGGGGCGCGGCATGACGCCGCCGCCGGCACCGCCCCGCCTCGCTCCGCACGTGGGCCGCCTGGTCGGTATCCCGCTGGCCTGCGTGGCTCTGGCCATCGTCCTTCCCCTGGCCGGAGCGGCCGGGGTGATCAACCAGCCCGACCTCGACATCTTCAGCTACGGCGTCCTGGCCGGAATGCTGGCCCTGTCGCTCAACATCATCACCGGCTACGCCGGACCGGTCTCGCTTGGTCAGGTGGCCTTCCTGGGCATGGGTGCCTTCACCACCGGACTGGTGGCCACCAAGCTGCACCTGCCGCTCACCCTCGCCTTCCTGGTGGCGGTGGTGGGCAGCACCGGTGTCGGAGCCCTGGCTGCTCTGGTGGTGGGGCTTCCGGCCCTGCGGCTACGGGGGATCTATCTGGCTCTGAGCACCTTCGCATTTGCCGACGCCGTCGATCACTACTTCTTCAATGTCCAGCAGCTGACCGGGTTGGGCTCGGGCATCACCGTCCCCCGCCCCCATGTCCTGGGTGTCAGCCTGCACGAGGCCAGCCGGTATGTGGTCGTGCCCCTGATCGGCCTGGCTCTGGTGTGGATGTTCGACGTGAGGCTGCGCCACGGCCGGCTCGGCCGGGCTCTGGTGGCCATCCGGGAGAACGAGGACGTGGCCGCCTCCTTCGGGGTCCGGGTGGCGTGGTCGAAGCTGGCCGCCTTCATGGCCAGCGGCGCGGTGGCCGGCTTCACCGGCGCCCTGTTCGCCTACCAGGTGACGGTGGTGAACCACAGCAGCTTCACCTTCGATCAATCGCTCTTCTATCTGATCATCGTGGTGGTGGGCGGCCTGGGCTCCCGGGGTGGGGTCCTGGTGGCCGGCATGCTCTTCACCGCCCTGCCCCGATGGCTGTCCTTCCTGCAGGAGTGGAACCTCATCGTGGCCTCCCTGCTGCTCGTCATCACCCTGGCCCGCCATCCCGGCGGCCTGCCGTCCATGTGGGCCGAGGCCCGGGACCGACGGGCGCTGCAGAAGGGACAGGACGACCTGGATGCCGTGCTTCCGTCCATGGGGCGACGCCGACGGGACGACCACGGGACCATGACGGCGGAGGCCAGTGGCGGCGCCCGGCTGCAGGTGGAGGATGTCACGGTCCGCTTCGGTGGAGTGGTGGCGGTGGATGGGGCCTGCCTCGACATCGGCCCCGGAGCGCGGGTCGGCCTGGTCGGACCCAACGGCGCCGGCAAATCCACCCTCTTCAACGTCATCAGCGGTCTGATCCGCCCCGCGGCGGGGCAGGTGTTGCTCGACGGCGTCGATCTCACCACCCTGCCTCCACACGAGAGGGCCGCCCGGGGCGTGTCGCGGACGTTCCAGCAGATCGGCCTGGTCAAAGAGGCGTCATTGGTGGAGAACCTCCTGCTGGCCCAGCACTGCGGTCTGCCGGGAGGGCCCGGTGCGCTGTTCGGGTCGGCGCCGGCTCGCCGGCGGGAGAAGGAGGCTCTGGCCCAGGCCTATGAACTGTTGAGCGACATAGGCCTGGCCTCCTACGCCGAGGTGAGAGCCGGTTCGCTGTCGGGGGGTCAGCAGCGCCTGGTGGAACTGGCCTGCGCCATCGCTCCCAATCCTCGCCTGCTTCTCCTGGACGAGCCCTCCGCCGGTCTGTCCCCCGCCGCCGCCGAGCACCTGGCTGAGCAGTTGGCAGATCTGAGCGGGTCGTATTCGACCAGCATCCTGCTCATCGAGCACCACCTCCCTCTGGTCAGCGCCGTCTGCGAGGAGTGTTACGTGCTCGACTCCGGACGGGTCCTGGCCCACGGTCCGACGGCCAAGGTGCTCCGCCAGCCCGAGGTGGCCGCGGCCTACCTGGGAGAGACGCGCCCGTGAGCAATCTCCGGGCCACCGGCGTGGTGGCCGGCTACGGCAGCCACACTGTCCTCCACGGGGTGGACCTGTCCGTCGAGGAGGGCGAGGTGGTCGCCCTCCTCGGCCTCAACGGCGCCGGCAAGTCGGTGACCCTGCGCACCCTGACCGGCATCCTGCCGGTGCGAGCGGGGACGGTGCGCTTCGGGGGTGCCGACGTCACCCGCTTCGGGGTGGAAGCGCGCACCCGGTTGGGCATGGTGGCCGTTCCCCAGGGCCGGGGCATCTTCACCGATCTAACCGTCGAGCAGAACCTGCGGGTGGGCGGCTATCTGCTCAACAACTCCGAGTACCGCTCGGCCCGGGCGGCCGTGGTGGATCGCTTCGAGATGCTGGGGGCCAGAGGTGGCGAGCGGGCCGGGAACCTGTCCGGGGGCCAACAGGCCATCCTGGCCGTGGCCCGGGCCCTGCTGGCCCGGCCCCGTCTCCTCATCCTCGACGAGCCGACCGCCGGCCTGGCTCCATCGGCCATCGCCACCATGCTGGAGGTGCTCAAGGATCTCCAGTCCGAGGGCATGACCATGCTTCTGGTCGAACAGAACGTCGGCTTTGCCATGGCCCTGGCTCAACGCCTTCTGCTCATGCAGAAGGGGGTGGTGGTGGAGGAGAGCTCCCCCGGCCGGGCTGCCGACCGAAAGGCGCTCCTCGAGGCCCTCGGTGCTGGGGAGCTCACCAAGCGCCGCAGTTCCCGGGCGACGGTCACCAAGGTGACCAAGGCGACCAAGGCCGAGCGGTGACCCTCGTCACAGCAGGTCAGGCGCCCGCCGGCATCGAATGATGTGCGGTGGGGAAATTCTCCCGGGTGGCTGGAGCACTCGGCCGGGTGGCCGCCGTCACCGGGGTCCTGACCGCGGCGGTCCTGAGCGCGCCGGCGGCCGCTTCGCCTTCGCCCCGATCGGTGCTGGTGGTGGGCGACAGCGTGGTCGCCCAGGCCGACGCCGCCATCCGTTGGTGGGCGCCCCCTGAGACCACGGCGTGGCCGGCGGGCGGCCCGGGTACCGCCCCCTGTGACTGGTGGGACGGCCAGGCCAATCCGCACAGCGGGATCGATGCCGACTTCCGGTCCCTGGTCGACCGGTTCCACCCGGGCGCGGTGGTCCTGGCTTTCAGTGGGAACCCGGGCCTGTCCGGGCCCCTGTCGGGATGTGTCGACGCCAACACCCACTACACGCTGGCCTCCCTCTTGGCCACCTACCGGGTCGACCTCACCGCCATGGCCGCCTACGCCTCGGCCCACGGCGCCCGGGTCTTCCTGGCCGCAGTGCCGCCCCGCAACCCGGTCACTCCACCGGGGGAGTATCTGGCCAACCACGGCGTCCCCGGCTACGGGTTCAACGGGGATCCCGCTTTCAACGTCCTCTACCAACAGATGGCCGCATCGCCCGAAGGCGTGCGGGACGGCTGGAGCTACGACCCGGCCGCCGCCGCGGCCGTGTCCAACCTGTCCATGACCTGGCAGCTGGATGAGACCTGCATGCCCTGGGACGTTCACAATTGCCGGCTGCCCTCGGCCACGGTGCAGGTCCGCATGGGCGGACACGACGCCATCCATCTCGACCCGTACGGGAACGGGGCAGCCCGTTACGGCCAGGCCATCATCCGCCGACCCCTGGAGGACCAGCTCGGCTGAGTACCCCGGGCCGCCCGACCCGGTCCGGCCCAGCTGCCTGGCGGCATGAATCCGGGTGGGGCGCCGGGGCTGTACCATTAGGAGCGGTTCCAGCGTTCCGCCCGCGATAGCGGTAGAGCGGATCACCCGAGGACCGGCCCGAGGGGTGCGAGTTCGGGTAACGGTCCAGCCGAGCCGAAGAGATGACTCGCACAGGAACAGCGGCTCAACTAATGCACCTAGACACCGAGGTCCTCGAATCCGCCGCGCTGGCTGCGGCCGAGGGCGTTGCCACTCCGGATCAGCTCGAACGGCTCGAGGCGGACCCACGCGCCTGGCAGCACGCCCTGGAGGTATTGGTGCGGGACACCCGCAACCGCCGGGGAGCCGTAACCCGCCTGACCGGCCCGGAGCGGGCCCAGGCCCTGGCCGATTTCGACTCGACCCTCGAGCTGTTGGAGCGGGCCCTGCGCCGCCTCCGCTACGGGGACGATGCGGAGGCGGAGGAAGGTCCCGACGGCCAATACGCCGACGCTCTCCTACAGGCTTCCTGGTCCGGAGACTCGGTGGTGGTCTGGGCCGGCGGTCCCGGCGCCGAGCCCGAGGACAACGACGGGCTGGCCGATCTGCTCGAAGAGGCTGGAGGCCCTCCTCACGGCTGGGCGCCCCATCCCGACGTCACCATCCCCGGCGGACAGACCGCCGCCGCTCTCGCCATCCCGTTGTCCGCCGCCCTGGGTTGGCTGGTGGCGGCCGGCGCCGCCGCCGGGGCCTCGGTGGCTCCGGCCCCCAACGGCCACGCCGAGTCCAACGGCCACGCCGAGTCCAACGGCCACGCCGGCCCGGACGAGGACGACCCGGTGCCGGCCTCGGAGCTGGTCGGGCCCAGCGTCACCTGGCTGGGGCGCGTGGCGGTGGAGGGTGTGCGCATGGTGGCCGAAGGCCGGGTTGTGCCCACCCTGGACCGTAAGAAGCGCCCGGGCAGCGGCGGCCAGGAGCTGTCCGTCCACTGGGCCCCGGCCCTCATCGACTCGGCCCGGGTCAGCCAGCTGGCCGCGGCCATGCCCGGCCCGGTCCGCATCCTGGGCCAGGCCGACGCCCGGAGCATCGTCCTGTCCGTGCTGACGGCGGTGGTGAGCACAGTGGTGAGCGACGCCGCTTCCCGCATCGAGCTGCCGGCCCCTCCGCCGGTGACCAACAGCACGTCCCAGGTGGCCGAGGCCGTGGTCACCCGCCTGGACGGCTCGGCCTTCAAGGCCCCCGGCCACGCCGCCGCCGACGTGGCCGGCCGGCTGGAACGCTGGGTGGGCCGGGTTGCCGACCCCAACCGACCCCGGCTGATCGTCAACCTGGACCCGCCGGACAAGGGCAACGCCTGGTTCCTCTCCGTCCTGGCCATCGGGGCCGAGGGCCGCCTGGCCCCGGTGGAGCAGGCCCTGGCCGGAACCAAGAGCGCGGCGGCCATGGGCGAGGAACTCGACCGCCTGGAGCGCCTCTTCCCGGCTCTCCTCCGACCGGGCGGCCTGCGCCGGGGCGAGGTCTACCTCGATCAGACCGAGGCCTGGGATCTCATGACGTCCACCGGTGCCTCCCTGGAGGCGGCCGGCTTCGAGGTCAGGGTCCCGGCTCTCTCCCGCCGCAAGCCCGCCGGTCGCCTTCGCCTGTTCTCTATGCCGACCGGCCCGAGCATGGTCGGGGCCAGCCAGCTCTCCGACGTGCGCTGGTCGGTGGTCTTCGACGACGTGGAGCTGACCGCCGCCGAAGTCGCCCGCCTGGCCCTCGAGGCCAGGCCGCTCGTCCGCTCCCGGGGCCACTGGGTCGAACTGGACCACGCCGATCTCAAGGAGGCGGCCGCGGCCCTGGCCGAGCGGGCCCACACCACCCGGCTCTCCGGGGCCGAGATTCTCCGCCACGCCGTGGGCCTGGAGGCGTCCCCGCTGGCCGGGGGCCTCGAGGTCGAAGGCGGGGGATGGGCGGCCGAGCTCCTGGAGGCGGCCCGCAGCGTGCCGACCGACCCGGTGACCGAGCCGGAAGGATTTGTCGGA
>DATLUK010000076.1:0-2189 GCA_035533195.1 Acidimicrobiales bacterium
ACCGGCGCATAGATGTCGCCGGGAGGCTGTCGAGATCCCCCCGGCCCTCAACTGCCGTTCTGTGACGGGATGGAGTCCGTGCCACCCAAGTCGGTGAAGCTGACCGAGGAAGGCAGAGAAGCCAGGTAGCGCGACCCGTCGGTACCCACCACACCGCCGGCGGTGAGCAGCACCGGGGCCTGGATTTCGGCGGCGTAGGGGCCGGCCGAAAGTGCATCGACCAGGTGGGTGGGGATCCCGTTGGCCACCAAGACGCTGGAGGCGCCGGGGAAGAACTTGGTGTCTATCGCGTCAGAGGTGGAGTAGCGGGTGGCCCCTCCCAAGCGCTCGATGGTGTCGGAGGACCCGGCGTTGGAGATGTTGTCCTGCGCCAGGACACCGAGTTGGACGAGGGTGTGGGCGGCGCCAGTGAAGGGGGCCTCCGAGGCCGGCATGGTGATGCTGCCCCCGACGGCGGGAGGGGCCAGGAGCAGGGGGGCGGCGGCCATGGCCGCGGCGGGGGCGGCGGACAGGGCGTCGGCCAGGTTGGCCTGGTTGCCCGAGGCCACGAACACCTGGGGGAAGGAAGAGGAGCCGGTCTGCTGCTGCAGGGCGTCGGCAACCTGGGCGGCGGTGTCATAGCGCGAGGCTCCGGCGTACTCGGCGCTGACCGTCACCCCCGTCGGCAGTTGGGACTGGATGGCGGGGTTGGCCACCGCTCCCACCAGGACCACCTTGGTGACCCCCAGAACGGACAGCTCGTTGGCCATGGCGCTGCCCAGGCTCTCGGCCCCCTTGGTGAGCAGGATCGGAGCAGCCAGGGACTTGGCCAGGGGGGCCGCCGTCAGGGCATCGACCAGGTGGCTGTCGTCACCGGCCACCAGCACGGCGGTCTGGGAGGCCACCCCGTTGGGGTAAGCGGCCCGAGCCACGGCAAAGGCCGTCCCCTGCCGGGTGGACCCCTCCAAGCGGGAGGGCGCCGAGGTGGAGGTATCCGGGGACTTGGCATCGGCTCCCGTAGTTGAGTCGGGAGAGTTATCCGGTCCGGCCTTCTGGTCCGGGCTGGCGTCGGGGTAGTTGGTGTCGGGACCGGCCGACGAGTCCGGGGAGGCGTCGGCGGATGAGCCGGCGCTCGACTGGTTTTCAGCCTGGTTGGCGTACATGGTCGAATCCGCCGGCGTGGTGCCGCGCACGACGTGGGCCACGTAGATGACCCCGGTGGGTGCCTTCACCCTTACGTCGTAGACCGGCTTGCCCCGATCGGTATCGGCCTGGGTGGACAGCACCTGGGCCTGGCCCGCTCCCGGGTAGTTCTGCTCGACGTAGCTGCAGGCGGCGCGGTCGGCTCCGCTCGGGCCCCCGGGGGGGTCGTTGGCGTACTGGCTGCATGCCGTCGGCCCGGATCCGCTCGAAGCGGTGGTGGTGGCCATGGCCGGCACGCCCGCCAGTGCCACCGGCCCGGTCAGAAGGGCCGCGCCCATGAGCGTCTTGGTTACCCGCCGACGTGTCTGACCGCTGTGCGTTCCGGTTCCATGGCCAATGCCGTTGGATGTGTCCATATCAAGCCTCCGTGTGCCGCGTGGCCGTCATCGACCCACGGGCAGCATGCAGGGCGCCCGTGAAGGGCCGATGAGTGGGTCATGAGACTTCTCTCACCGCCGGCGCGGCGCCGCCGGCGTTCCGGTCAGTTCTATGGCCAGTGCACCCTCCGGGCACGCCGCCACCGCCCGGCGGGCCTTCCTGGCCAGGCGGCTGTCATCGAACGGGGCCGGGTCCACCGCCGCGTAGCCCCAGTCATCCAGGTCGATGCGTTCCGCGAAGAACAGACAACAGATGCCGTGGCCCTCGCAGCGGACGGGATCCACCGTGATTCTCATGGAGGTCATCTCCAACCCCCCGTAGTCGGCGGGATCGGGAAGATCGGGCCACCCGTCGTCCCGCAGGAGCGGCCCCTCAGGTGCCGGCGGACGTCGGGGGCGAAGACTCGCAGGGCGCTTTGGACCAGGCCGACCACTCCGTCGGGGTGACGACAGGCACCCCGTCCCTCGATCCCCACGGCCCGGCGATGAAGACGGCGCAGGTCGGCCCGGCTGGCCTGACCGAGGGCCAGGGCCTCGAAGATGGCGGCCAGCTCGGCTAGTCCGAAGACGCACGGACCACACTGGCCCGCACTCTCCCCCGCCAGGTAAGTGACCAGACGGGCCGTCTCA
>DATLUK010000077.1:0-2946 GCA_035533195.1 Acidimicrobiales bacterium
CGGTACCGTGGTCGAGCTCCTCTGCCGGAAAAGGTAGGAATTGCGTACCGCCTTATGCCCCGGGTCCTTCGATCCCTTTCACAACGGACACCTCGAGGTGGTCGAACGCGCCTCTCAGCTCTTCGACCGGGTGGTGGTGGCCTGCATAGGCAACCCCCAGAAGTCCGGCGGCATGTTTCCCATGGAGGAACGCCGGTTGGTGATCGAGGAGTGCACTTCCCACCTGGCCAACGTTCAAGCTGTGACTCGTGGCGGCCTGACAGTCGAGGCCGCTCGTGAGTTCGGTGCCGCCGTCATCGTCAGGGGACTTCGCACGGTCAGTGACTTCGACTCGGAGATGGCCATGGCCCAGATGAATCAGCGGATATCCGGGATCGAGACGATCTTTCTTCCCACCTCGGCCGTGCATGCCTTCGTCACCGCCCGATTGTTGAGGGAGATAGCCGCCCACGGCGGGGACATCCGCACCATGGTGCCCCCCCCTGTGGTCAAGCGACTCGAGTCGGAGGCCACGCCGTGAGCTTGTACAGCGACGACCAACCGGATGCGGAAACCCTTGTCCGCCGGGTCATCGAGGTCATAAACAACGGCAAGTCGGTGCCCCTTTCAACTTCGGTCCTGATCAGCAGCAAGGACGAGGTCATCGACCTGTTGGACAACGCCCTGGAGCGCTTACCGGAGGAGATCAAGGCCGCCCGGCGCCTGATGCGCGATCGCCATGAGCATCTCGACCGGGTCAAGCGGGAGGCGGATGAGATCATGGATGCCGCCCGGTCCCGGGCCGAGCGGCTGGTACAGCGGACCGAGATCGTCCGGGAGGCCCAGCGGGCCGCCAACCGCCTGTTGTCCGATGCGGAGGACGCCGCGCTGCGGCGCCGCCACGAGGCCGATGATTATTGCGACCAGAAGCTGGCCTCCTTCGAGATCGTGCTGGAGAGGACCATGCGCACGGTGAGGGCCGGTCGGGACAAGCTCAGCGCCGCCGCCCCCCAGATGGACGAGCCGATCGGCATGCTGGCCGAAAGGACTGAGCGCGAGCGCGGGCCTGCGTCCGCCACGGGCTATGGCCCCCGGGCCGGTGCCGATGCCGCTCCGGCCGACGCTGCGGGTGGATTCTTCGACCAGGACCAGGCCTGACCGCTCGTTCCCCTTTCCTGGTCAACATCGGCACCCTGGTTCGCCAGGGGCCCAGGCGGGAGGTCCGCCGGGGCCCGCTTCCGGGCCTGGTGGTGACGGGCACCTATGCCCCCGATGACTCCGAGATCGAGGCGGACGTGGTCCTGGAGACCGTCCACGGCGGCGTCATGGCCTCCGGGAAGGTCCGGGCGTCATGGATCGGCCCGTGCCGCCGTTGCCTGGAACCGGTCAGCGGAACGCTCGAAACCGAGGTGCGGGAGTTGTACGAACCGGGCTCGGATGAGACCGAGACCTACCTGCTCGACGGGGACCAACTCGACCTGGAGCCTCTGGTGCGCGACGCTGTATTGCTCGGATTGCCCCAGGCGCCGCTCTGCGAGGAGGGCTGCCGCGGGCTGTGTGCCACCTGCGGCGCCGAGCTCGACCAGGGGCCCTGTGGGTGCCCCGCCCCGTAGAATCAAAGGCGAGATCACCATGGCTGTCCCCAAGAAGAAGACCTCCAAGGCCAAGAGCCGTAGCCGTAGGGCGTCCAACTGGCGCCTGTCGGCCCCGGCGCGCAGCCTCTGCCCCCACTGCCGGGAGGCCAAGCTGCCTCACGTCGTCTGCCCCAACTGTGGTTGGTACGGCGGCCGCCAGGCGCTCGACGTCGACTGACGTGCTCCCCATAGCCCTCGACGCCGTCGGGGGGGACAAGTCGCCCGGTGAGATCGTGGCCGGGGCCCGCCTGGCCGTGGAGGAGATCGGCATTCCGGTCATCCTGGTCGGACCCCCCGAAGTGGTCGGGGACACCGGTGGGATCGAGTTGCTGGCCGCCTCCGAGGTGGTGGCCATGGACGAGGACCCGGCCAACGCCGTGCGCCGAAAGAAGGACTCGTCCCTCAACCGCGCCGCCGAGGCGGTCCGGGACGGCCGGGCTTCGGCCATGGTCAGCGCGGGCAACACCGGGGCCACCATGGCCAGTGCCCTCCTGCGCATGGGTCGCCTGCCCGGCGTCCTGCGGCCGGCCATCGCTACGCCCATCCCCGTGCCCGGCTCCACCCCGACCGTGCTGCTTGACGCCGGGGCCAACGCCGAGTGCAGCCCAGCCATGCTGGTCCAGTTCGCCCAGATGGGCTCGGAGTTCGCCCGTGCCCGCTTCGGTATCGAGACCCCCCGGGTGGGCCTGCTCTCCATCGGGGAGGAGGACAGCAAGGGCACGCCGCTGGTCAAGGAGACCAACGCCCTGCTCAGCGCCGGCGCCGGGGTCCACTTCATCGGCAACGTGGAAGGCCGGGATGTGGTCAGCAACCGGGTCGACGTGGTGGTGACCGACGGCTTCACCGGCAACGTGGTGCTCAAGACCCTGGAGGGCGGCGTAAAGGCCGTGGTGGAGGCTGTGCTGGCCACCTTCAGCTCCTCCGAGGCGGCCAAGGAGGCGGCCAAGGTGCTGCTCCCGGCCCTGGCGCCCCTGGCCCAGGAACTCGACCCCGACTCCATCGGCGGGGCCATGCTCCTGGGGGTGGACGGGGTCTGCATCATCAGCCACGGGTCGTCCTCGGCCCGGGCCATCGTGAACGCTCTGGGCGTGGCCAGGGACATGGTCGAACACGACGTGGTCGGCCACATGCGCACCGCCGTAGCCAGCGGTTAGTCGCCCCGTTTAGCGGCGGCAGCAGGCGCCACCGGTAACATCCCCGCTCGTGCCCGCCGAGACCCACGTGGAGCAAGGTCCCCTGGACCGCCAGGCCGTCTTCGAGATCATTCGGGACCGGCTGGCCGACATCCTCGAGATCGACCCGTCCACCATCACCGAGTCCGCCTCCCTGGGGG
>DATLUK010000078.1:0-5022 GCA_035533195.1 Acidimicrobiales bacterium
GCCCCGCCGGCCCCGCCCAGGCCGCCCAGTCCGCCCGTGCCTCCGGTGCGGGTGGTGGTTGCGCCGGGCAGCGCCGCGGTCAGGACGGCCAGGACCACTTCGGTCCCAGCGGACAGGCCGGAGGTGATCTGCGTCTGGGCCGCACCGGCGGCGCCGACGGTCACGGTGTGGGCGACTTCTTTGCCGTTGACCAGCTCATAGACGATGTAGCGGCTGCCGATCCGGTGCAGGGCGCTGGTGGGCACGGTCAGCACATCGGTCTGTTGCATGATGATGATGGCCACCGTGGCGCTGGCTCCGCTGAAGAGGCCGCTGGGACTGCCGGTCACCGCCACCACCACCGGGTAGGTGGCCGTGGTGGAGGAACTCGCCGGCAGCAGGCCTACCGAGCTGACCGTGCCGTAGACCGGGGCGGTCGAGCCGTCGGGAACGATGACGGCCTGGTCCCCGACCTTCACTTCGCCAACTTCGGTGTCACTCACGCCGGTGCTGACGTCATAAGCGCCGGGGCTGACCACCACGATGTCGGAGGTGGAACTGCTGGAGGAACTGCTCGAGGACGACGAGCCCGCGGAGAGCAGGGCGGCCAGGGCGCCGGCCGCCGAGCTGCCCGTTCCGGTCGAGCTGGCTCCGGTACTGCTGGTGCTGCCGGTGGTGGTGCTACTGCCCCCGCTGGCCGTCTGGCCGACGGAGATGCTGACCGAGGCCACCGTTCCGCTGATGGGGCTGATGAGCGTGGCCTGATCGAGGTTGTCCTGAGCGGAGGTCAGGTTGGCCTCCGCCGAGGCAACCGACGCCTGGTCGGCTTCGATCTGGGCCGGGGTGATGGTCGCCTCCAGGGCGCTGAGGGAGGACTCGGCGTTGGTCACCGACGCGTTGGCGTTGGTCAGGGCGTCCTGGGCCGACTGCAGGCTCTGGGCGTTCTTGAGCTGGGTGGAGCTGAGCGACTGCTGGGCGCTCAGCACGCCGGCCTGATCCTTGCTGACCGTCGAGTTGTCGGAGTTGACCTTGGACTGTTGAGCGGCGGTGGCGCTCTGGTCGGCGCTGCACTGGGAGGAGGAGGCGCCGCCGCTGGTCGAGCCGGAGGAGCCCGAGCCGGAGGAGCCCGAGCCCGAGGAGCCCGAGCCCGCGGATCCGGACCCGGACCCAGAGGAGGCGGAGGCGTCGCCCTGACAGTCGCTGGCCTCCTTCTGTTGGTCTGCGCTCAGCGTGGACTCGTCCTGGGATTGGGTCGCCTGGTCCTGGGAGAGCTGGGTCTGGGCCGCCTGCACCGCTTCCTGGGCCTGGGCCACGGACTGGGCGTTGGAGGCCTGGGTGTTGGCCAGGCTCTGCTGGGCCTGGGTGAGGGAGGACTTGGCCGAGGTGATCTGGGACTGGGCGCTGTTCATCGCCGAAGCCGTCGGGCCGGCCTGGTCCTGGGCGAGCTTGGACTGGGTGGTGGCCAGATTGGCCTGGGCCTGGTCGACGGAGGCCTGCAGGCTGGTGGTGTCCTGCTGGGCCAGCACCTGGCCGGCTTTGACCGCTTGGCCGACGGCCACGTTGAGGGCGGTGACCCGGCCCGAGGCCCCGAAGTCGAGGTTGGCCTGGTTGACATCGGCGATGGTGCCGGTGGCCGAGACCGACTGGGACACAGTTCCGTAGGCGGCGGCCACGGTGCGGTAGGTGGGGGCTCCGGATCCGCTGGTCAGGCGGTACAGGCCGAAGCCGGCGGCGGCCAGGACGATCACCACTATCAGGGCCACCACCTTGCGGGTACGCAGCCAGGCGAAGGCCCCGGTGGGGAAGCGGAACAGAAAGGCCCAGGGCCGCGGTGCTGATGTTGTGGCCAATCTTCCTCCGTATTCGACTGGTCGGCCCGGCTCCCGCCGAGGCCGGCCGCGACCATCCCGGCTACCGGGCGAACGTCAGGTTGGCCGGTCCGGGTGGGCGCCCGCTGGGTGTCATCTGGGAGACACCTGTGAATGTGGACCAAACTAGTGAACTCACAGCTTTCCCTCAGGTTGGGATCAGAAGATGCCTCCCATGTCCCTCTCGTCCGCCGCTCTGGCCCATAACTCCGACACCCCTTCGCGCGTCCTGGTCGTGGACGACGAGCAGTACATCAGGGACCTGGTCGGCACGGCCCTTCGCTATGAGGGCTTCGAGGTGACCGAGGCCGCCACCGGGCGGGCCGCCCTCAGCGCGGTGAGCACGGCCCGGCCCGACCTGGTGGTGTTGGACGTGATGCTGCCCGACCTCGATGGCCTGGAGGTGACCAGGCGGTTGCGCTCCGAGGGGCTCCGGGTGCCCGTGGTGTTCCTCACCGCCCGGGACGCCACCGAGGACAAGGTGGTCGGCCTGACCGTTGGCGGTGACGACTACCTGACTAAGCCCTTCAGCCTGGAGGAGTTGGTGGCCCGGGTCCGCGCCGTCCTGCGCCGCACCCAGCCGGTGACGGCCGAGTCCCAGATGCGCTTTGCCGATCTGATTCTGGACGAGGACACCCACGAGGTCTGGCGGGGCGAGACCCCGGTGCATCTGACCGCTACCGAGTTCAACCTGCTGCGCTATCTCATGCTCAACCCCCGTCGGGTGTTGTCCAAGGTGCAGATCCTCGAACACGTCTGGCAGTACGACTTCGACGGGGACCCCAACGTGTTGGAGACCTACATTTCCTACCTGCGCAAGAAGCTCGACCCCCTCGGGCCTCCGCTCATCCACACCGTGCGCCGGGTGGGCTACAGCCTGCGATTGGCCGAAGCCCGTCCGTGAACTGGGAGCCGATCGGGAGCTCTCGGCCGGGATGGGCTCGGCCCTGGATCCCGCGCTGGCCCCGCCGGTCCGAAGCCTGGACCCGGCACAAGGTGACGCTGGCCCGACCCTGGACCTTGCGCTGGCGCCTGCTGGCCCTGCTCGGAGTCCTGCTTCTCTGCGGGTTGGCGGTGTCGGGGATGGTCACCTTCCGGGCCCTCAAGTCCTACCTGGTCCAGCGGGAGGACATCCAGCTCGACTCCTACGCCCGGGCCGCCGCCCGGGAACTGATCGGCACGGGCGCCTTTGGCAACTACGGCCCCCGTATCGGCCTCGGGACCGGAGGCGGAGAGCCCTTCGTCGAGGCCGTCACCCAGTCGGGTGCCGTGGCGGCCTCCAGCCAGGCCAGCGCAGGGGACGTCGTCCTACCTGCGCCCAAGCTGCCGACCCATCTCCCCTCATGGCCCTCGACCGAGGCCTCCACCGACCCGGTCGGTGACGCTGCCTACCTGACCGTGCCCTCATCCGGGTCGGGTCAGGCCCCCTACCGGGTCCGGGCCAGCCCCCTCTCCTCCGGGCAGCTGGTGGTGCCGGGGGACACCCTGATCGTGGCCGCCCCGCTCACCGACGTGGAGGCCACTCTCCACGCCATGGTCTGGACCGAGCTGGGAGTGACGGCCGGGGTGCTGATCCTGGCCCTTTTGGCCGGGCTCTGGCTGGTGCGCCGCAGCCTGCGCCCCTTGGACGAGATGGCCGACACCGCCGGCGAAATTGCCGCCGGCCAACTTGACCGCCGCGTCCCCGTCGGGGGTGACAACACGGAGGTGGGTCGGCTGGGATTGGCCCTGAACGGGATGTTGGGGCGCATCGAAGGAGCGTTTGCAGAGAAGGAGGCGAGTGAGGCCAGACTTCGCCGCTTCGTGGGCGACGCCTCCCATGAGCTGCGCACCCCTCTCACCTCCATCCGGGGCTACGCCGAGCTGTTCCGGCGGGGGGCCGACCGCCGCCCGGAGGATCTGGCCAAAGTCATGTACCGGATCGAGGAGGAGGCCACCCGCATGGGCCTCCTGGTCGATGACCTCCTCCTCCTGGCCCGCCTCGATCAGGGCCGGCCTCTGGAGGACGAGGAATTCGACCTCTCCGCTCTGGTGACCGACGCGGTCGACGCGGCCCAGGTGGTGGAGCCGGATCGAACCTTCTCCACCGAACTGGCCGGACCTCTCGTGCTGCGGGGGGACCGGAACCGACTGCGCCAGGTCATGGACAACCTCCTCGGCAACGTGCGCATGCACACTCCCACCGGGGCTCCGGCCCGGGTGCGCCTGTTCCGGGAGGCGGGTTCGGCCGTCCTGGAGGTGGAGGACAACGGCCCCGGTCTCGATCCCGAGGGGGCCGAGAGGGTGTTCGAGCGCTTCTACCGGGCCGACACCGCCCGCACCCACGAGAGCGGTGGGGCCGGCCTGGGCCTGTCGATCGTCCACGCCATCGTGACCGCCCACGGCGGGTCGGTGACCGTCTCCAACCGTCCCGAGGGAGGGGCCATCTTCCGGGTGGCCATCCCTCTGGCCTCTACTCCCGTTGGAGTTGGTGAAGAGGAGGAGGCCGAGATCGACCACTCTCCCTTCCGGGCCGCCGAGCCGGAAAAGTCTCAGGAACATCCCAGCGTCCGCCCAGGGATACCCCAGCCCAGCGGTTGAAGATACGGGCATGGTCTACCCGCCCCCCGGTATGACGCTCGCCCGGCTGGTTTCCCAGCACCGCCGGGCGAGTAGGGGGACGGCATCCCCGTCCCCGGGAGGCCGGCCGGTGTCTGCCCCGCCCGCCGCCCCTCCCGGGGACGAGACCATGTTCATCCCCGGCGGGTCCCCTACACCCCGCCTCCTCCGCCCGACGGGGACCCCAGCCCCGTCGGCGGCCGTTGCTCCCATTCCCGGCGGGTCCCCTACACCCCGCCTCCTCCGCCCGACGGGGACCCCAGCCCCGTCGGCGGCCTGAGCCGGACGGAACCCCAGACCGTCCGGCTCTAGAACCCGTTGAGTGGCCCGCCGGCGCTTTTCGCCGAGCGCCGGTGGGCTCTCCGGGCTGATCAGACGGTGCGCCCCGGCCGGGCCACAATGCCGGGGTGAGGCTCGTCTACGTCGTCCCCCGCTACGGACTGGAAGTGGTGGGCGGCGCCGAGACGGCGGCCCGGAACCTGGCCGAGCGGCTGGTGGCCGCCCGGGGCTGGGAGGTCGAGGTCCTCACCACCTGCGCGGCCGACGCCATGACCTGGGCCAACCAGTACGACCCGGG
>DATLUK010000079.1:0-14028 GCA_035533195.1 Acidimicrobiales bacterium
GAGGGACCCCTCCGGCCGGGGATACCGGCCGGTCAGCGAACAGGTGACAGGGAGATCTGGTGGCCGCCCATCGGGAATTCTCGTGGCCGCCAGTCGGGACTTTGGTGTCCGCCTACAAGGAGAATCTCATGGCCGCCGACACCGCTACAGCAGTCCCGGAGGGCAGCGACGGCAGCAAGACCAAGGACCCCAAGGGTGTCCTGGCAGCCTGAGCCCCAGAATCTCACGACTTCAGTCGTGGGAGCAGTCAATGCTCACCTCCGCTCAGCTGACGTTCCCGGATCCGGCCCGCCGCCAGGACGGACTCCCAGCCCGGGCCTCCTGAACTGGGCGCCTCCGGGCGGTAATCCACTCCCACCAGGGCAGCCACGGCGGCCGCCGAAGACAGGGCAAGGGCTCCCAGGTCATAGCCCCCCTCGAGGAAGGCGACCGTGCGCCCGGGTCGAGGCATGAGGGAAACGGCGTCCCGAGTCAGATCGGCGAAGTCCCCCGCCGTCCAGGCCAGGTCGGCCATGGGGTCGTCACGGTGAGCGTCGAACCCAGCGGATATGAGCAACCAGTCGGGCACGAAGGACTCGGCGACCGGAGCCACCACCTTCTCCATGGCCAACCGAGCCGCGTCTCCCGTGCTACCCGGCGGCATGGGCACGTTGACGGTCAGTCCCCGGGCCGCGCCACCTCCCACCTCGGCGGCCCGGCCGGTGCCGGGATAGGCCGGCCACTGATGGGTCGAAACGTAGAGGACCAGGGGGTCGTCCCAGAAGATGTCCTGGGTGCCGTTGCCATGGTGGACATCCCAGTCCAGGATCATCACCCGCTGGCCCTTGGCCACCAAGGCCGCGGCCGCCACCGCCACGTTATTGAGCAAGCAGAAGCCCATAGCCTGGGAGGTAGTGGCATGGTGGCCCGGGGGCCGGACCGCTACGAAGGCCGAGTCGGCCTCACCTCGCTCCAGTGCCTCTACGGCGGCCAGACCCATCCCCGCCGCCGCCACAGCCGTTTCCAAGGACCCCGCCGACATGGCCGTGTCCGGGTCCAATTCCCCGCCGCCGGCCCGGTCGAGACCGGCCAGGGCGTCGAGGTAGGCCTCGGAGTGGACCCGGGCCAGCTCGTCTCGGCGGGCCGGGCGCCCGGTCAGGGACGCGAGGAGGTCGCCCAGGCCGGCGGTCCGGATCCCCGCCTCGACGGCGGGGAGCCGCCCAGGGCCCTCGGGATGGCCGGGCCAGTTCGAATGGCGGTCGATCCCCGACAACGAGCCGAACAGAATCATGCCTGGATCATCGCCATTCGGGTCCGGGCTCTTATCCATCTGGCTGGTTCTGGCTCGTTCCCCGCGCCCACACTCGCAGCATGTCCGAGGGGCGAGTCGGAATGCCAGAGCCGGAAGTCCTCCCGCTGCCAACGCTCGGCGGGCTCCGGCTCCTTAGCCGCCTCCGCGCTCCTGGGCGCGTTTCACGGCGTAGACGGCGGCCTCGGTGCGCCGGCTCATTCCCAGCTTGGCCAGCAGATTGGACACATAGTTCTTGACCGTCTTCTCCGAGAGGATCATGACTTCGGCAATCTGCCGGTTGGTTCGGCCCTGGGCGATCAGTTCCAGGATCCGCTGTTCCTGAGGGGTGAGCCCGGCGGCGTCATCGCTGGTCTCCCGGCGCCTGAGCCGCTCCATCACTCGCCCGGTCAGGCTCGGGTCCAGCAGCGAGTGGCCGGAGGCCACCTTTCGGATGTCCCCGACCAGGTCCGAGCCCCTGACCTCTTTGAGGACATATCCGGCGGCGCCGGCCATGATGGCGTCGAAGAGTGCCTCATCGTCCGAGAAGGACGTGAGCATCAGACAGGCGATCTCAGGGTGAGAGGATCGAATCTCCCGGCATACCTCGACCCCGTTTCCATCGGGCAGCCTGACGTCGAGGACGGCCACGTCGGGCTGAGACAACGCCAGGCGGTTGACGGCATCGGCGGCGGTGGACGCTTCGCCCACGACCTTCATGTCCCCGGTCGACTCGATCAGGCTGCGCAACCCCTCCCGGACGACCTCGTGGTCATCGAGCAGAAAGACGCGGATGGTGGAATCGGTCACTGGTTCTCCTGGTGCGGTTGGAAACGGGCCTGGCGGGACGGGGGCTCAAGGTCTGAGGTGGTGAGCCCGGCGGAGCCCGGTCGAGCCAGCACGCCGGCCAGAGCCGGCACATGGTTCATGAGGTCATCTTCGGCCAACTCTCTGGCGCTGTCAGGGCTCACTCCTTTGAAGAAGCGGTGCGGGATACCCATCTGGCGGCAGAGACGAATCAGGCAGAGGTCGTAATCCAGCGTGGCTCGGGCCCGATCGGCGGCCGGAGTTGGCCCGACCGATCGACTCAGGGCATCCAGTAGAGCCTTACAACCGACCAGGCGGGCCACAGCATGACTCAGGGCCTCCTCGACGGGGGCGGGCTCGTCCTCCAGGGCTGCCTGCAGCAGAAAGGCATAGAGGGTCGTCACTTCAGGCCCGAAGGGCGGCTGGCGTGCGTACCGTTCCGGGGGTCCGGCCGCGCCACGCCGCACCGTAGGAGCTTGGACCCCGTCAAATTCCGCATAGCAATTCCCGGGTCGTCCAGTACCTCGGATTGTGCCCTGCCCGGTGCCCGCCAAGTAGAGCCATTCGGCCCTACTCGGAGCCGACCGAGCGGTGACAGGACTCAGGGCCGTCCCCCCACTGGCACCCGCCACTCCAGAGCCGTCCCCCGAGGATCGGCTGTGCCGATCTCGAGCCGGCCACCGAGCTGTCGGGCTCGGTCGGCCATGTTTTCCAAGCCGTTGCCCGACCTTCCTGCCCCGCTGAGCCCGACGCCGTCATCGGTGACGGTGAGCATGACAAAGGCAGCGTCGGCTGATACGCAGACCTCCACAGAGCCGGCCCGGGCGTGTCGGGCCGTGTTCGACAGCGCCTCTCGTAGGACGGCCAGGAGATGGCTCGCCATCTCCTCGTCCACGGCCGTCTCGAACGGGCCTCGGTAAGCCAGCTCCGGCTCGAAACCCAGCTGGTCGACCGCCTCGGACACCACCGCCCCGATCCGTTGCCGCAGATCGAGGTGGCTCGAAGGACCTCTATTGAGATCGAAGATGGTCTCGCGGATATCGCGGATCACGGTGTCCAGCGCCTGCACGGAGGCTTCGATCCGCTCGGTCACCGGTGAACTGGAGCGACCTTGGATGCTCTGGAGCCCCATGCCGATGGCGAAGAGCCGCTGGATGACGGTGTCGTGCAGATCTCTGGCGATCCGCTCGTGCTCCGAGACCAGCTGCAATTCTTCCAGTTCGGCCCGGGTCTGCCCCAGGGCCAGAACCACGCCGGCGGCCGAGGCAAAGAGTTGTGCAGCCAGCTGGTCCGAGGAAGTGAAAGGGGCAGCCCCCTGCTCCCTGGCCACGACCAAGGCGCCCACGGCTCCCTGCTCGTCCGACAGTGGCAGGAACAGGCCCGGACCCAGCCCCAGGCGTCGGGCCTCGGCCAATACGTCGGCGTTGGCGGTCAGGTTCTCGACGTGAATCGCTTCGCCTCCGGCTATCGCCCGGCCCGACAAGCTGGTGGAGGCATCCAGGGTCGCCCCGATGAGATCGGCCGATCCCCTCCCGTCGGCGGCGGCCACGGCCAGGCGGCCGGGTCTGACCGGTACGACAGCCCAGGCGACCTCCCCGCCCACCAGGTTCCTGGCTCGGCGGGCGGTCAGGGTCAGGATGACGGGAATCGGCTTACCAGCCAGCAGCTCCTGGCTGATCTCGTTGACATCCCTCAATAGCGCCTCAGAGCGGCTGCGCTCGCTGCCGTCTCGCACGAAGGCGGCCACGCACTCGGTGGAGCCCAAGCGGACCGGAGCCAAGCCGATATCGACGGGAAAGGTGCTGCCATCTTTCCTCTGTCCGTACAGGGACAGGCCCATGCCCATAGGTCGAGATGAAACGGCCGAGGCGTAGTGAGTCCGATGCGAGACGTGCACTCCCCGGAGCCGCTCGGGGACCAGAACTTCTATCCGCTCTCCCACCAGCTCCGCGGGCCGGTAGCCGAAGAGGGCCTGCGCGGCCCGAGAACAGGACTTAATGATCCCGTCCAGATTGACCACGATCACGGCGTCGGGGGAGGCGTCAAGGAGGGCCTCGGCCAGTCCCCCAGCAGGTGCCTGCACTGGATCGTCGGTTTCGAGCTCATTAGCCATCCCGCCCGGGATTCTACGGTCCGAATACCTGGGGACCGGCAGATCGGTCGATCGGGTCTGACCGGGTGGCGGGGACCATGGGCCCGACTCGTCTCTGTGACCAAAGACCCCACATGCAGAGGACCTTCGGCTCGATGACAGGGCCCGGCGCGGCCCTCAACATGATCACCAGGGCCTTTGCAGAGGCAGCCGAGCGGGCGAACGCCCGATATCCGATAGGAGACTTTCCATGAAGCGCAGGTCCTTCGATTCGATCCTCTCGCTGGGAGGTGTGGTCCTCACGGTGGTCTTGATCGTGGCCGGCGCCCTCCTGATGTGGGGTTATACCTTTGCCAACGGACAGGTGCGCAACCAACTTGTCGAGCAGCAGATCACCTTCCCATCGGCAGCTGCCTTCGCCCAGGCCAAGCCCGGCACGGAAATAACGGCAGGAATGCTTCCCTATCTTCAGAAGTACGCCGGCCAGCAGCTGACCACCGGTGCCCAAGCCGAGGCGTATGCCGACCACTTCATTGCGGTGCACCTGTCGGAGATGCCGCTCAGCGGGGTGTACTCCAAGGTGAGCGCCGCCTCCTTGGCTGATCCGACCAACGCAAAGTTGGCGGCCGAGGTCCAGACCGTGTTCCGGGGCACCACGCTCCGAGGACTCCTGCTGGAGGCCTACGCCTTCTCCAAGTTCGGGCAGATCGCCCTCGTTGCCTCCATCTGCTCATTCGTCCTGGCCGGGATCATGGCCCTGCTGTCGGTGTTCGGGTTCATCCACCTCCGCCGGACCGAGGACAATGTCGAAGTCCTGACCAGCACCCACCCGCTCCGCGAGTTGGTGGCCAGCTAGAGAACACTCCTGCCTGCTCGATGCTCGATGCTCGATGCTCGATGCTCGATGCTCGACAAAGTGACCTTCGACCCTGTGGCAGGGCGGTCCAGTCACTTACTTTGGACCAGTGATCCAAGAGCCGGAGCCCAAGTCGAACCTGGAAGAGTTGACCGAGGAGGAGTGCTGGGCGCTGTTGGCCGGCCAGGTGGTCGGACGGCTGGCGGTCGTTGATCAGGGGTCACCCGTCGTCCTGCCCGTCAACTATGCGCTTGACAGCCACGGCATCTCCGTTCGGACCGGCCCTGGAACCAAGCTCAGCAACGCCTCCCTCGATCGGGTTGCCTTCGAAGTTGACCAGTTCAACTCGGGTCGTCAGGTCGGGTGGAGCGTGCTGGTCCAGGGGGTCGGGATTGACGCCACCGACGCCATCGACCCGGCCTCCTATCGGAAGCACACGAGCCCGCCCGAGCCCTGGGTCGGTGGGTCCAAGCCGAACCGCATTCGGATCGTGCAGCCCCGTATCAGTGGACGCCGGATCCTCCGGGCCGGCGACGGGCGGTCACCGGAGTTGATGGATCTGGTCGGGCGCCCACCGGCGTTGCCGACGGGGGGAACCCTGAGGGAGGCCGCCGCCCTCATGGAGGACCATATGGTCTCTTGTATCCCGGTCGGGCAGCACAGCCCTCCCTGGATAGTCACCGAACATGACCTGGCCGGCGCACTCTGCGCCGGGATGGGCCCGGATGAGCCGGCTGAGCCACTGGCCACCCGAGCGCCGGTCTGGGCCACGCCGACCACCACCGTCCACGGGGCGGTGGAGGCCATGGTGCATCACGGGGTCAGGCACCTCGTGGTCCTCGGCACCGACGGGCGCCTGGCCGGGATCTTGAGCTTGCCCAGGGCCGTGTCGGCACTACTAGGAGCCGACGGATGAAACGGTGGCTTATGTCAGCCGGCCTTGGTGCCGAAAGCCTCTGACCTCCCAGCCGCCCCGGAGCGCATCATGCTGATCATGCGACGTGAGCTCCCGCCCCCCGGTGGCGGTGCACCATGAGTCGGTTCCCGCTTTCCGTCCAGCCGCTGGAAGAAGGAGCACTGGTTGACAGCGGGCTCGAGTTGCTCACTCAGGAGCAGTGCCTCGAACTGCTGGGCTCCGCCGGTTTGGGGCGGATCGGGGTCAGCATTGCCGCCCTGCCAGCCATCTTCCCGGTCAACTACTGCGTCCATCAGGGCTCCATCTTCTTCCGCACGGCCGAGGGGACCAAGCTGCACGCGGCAGCCCATCGAGCTGTCATCGCCTTCGAAGTCGACGACGCCGATCCCGTCGAACACTCCGGCTGGAGCGTCCTCGTCATCGGCCGGTCGGAGCCGGTACCCGAGGCGGCGGGGCGCGACGGGTCCGGGCCCCTGCCGGTAAGAGCCTGGGCCCCCGGCCAACGGGATCACCTGGTCAAGATCAACATCGACATGATCTCTGGGCGTCGGATCCGACGCGACGTCGAGCCCGAGCCTCGGGCCATTGGAGACCGAGGAGGGTGTGGTCGCCTCGGCGGCCATCCGTGACATCACCGATCGCACGCGGGTCGAGCACGACGCTGCGCACCTGGCCGCGGTGGTGGAGTCCTCGCACGACGCCATCATTGGCAAGGACCTCTATGGGATCGGGACGAGCTGGAATAGCGGCGCCGAGCGGCTCTACGGATACACCGAAGCCGAGATGAAGGGGAAGCCGATTTCCGTATTGGTGCCGGCAGGGCATGACGACGAGATACCCGAGATCCTTCGCCGCGTGGGTTTGGGCGAACGGATTGATGAGTACGAGACGGTCCGGGCCCGCAGGGACGGCACCCATGTCGACGTATCCCTGACTGTCTCCCCGATTCGCAGTCCCGACGGGTCGGTTACTGGCCTGTCTACGATCGCGCGCAACATCACCGATCGTTGGCGCTACCAGGAGCAGCTTCGCTACCTAGCAGAGCATGATGCGCTGACCGGGGCCCGCAACCGGCGGCGCTTCGAGCGAGACCTCACCGAGCAGATCGGGCGATCGCGTCGATATCGCGGGCGGGCGGCTCAGCTGATCATCGACATCGACGGATTCAAAGCTATCAACGACACCCACGGCCACCAAGCAGGCGACCGAGCACTCAAGGAGATGGCCGGCGCCCTCAGGCGGCGCCTCCGAGACACCGACGCCATCGCCAGGATCGGCGGCGACGAGTTCGCGGTGCTGCTCCCCTATGTCGACCATCTCCAAGCCGAGGTCATCGTCGAGGATCTTGGACGCCTGATTCGCGAGACGACGGTGGATCTCGGCGGTGGCCGACGCTTTTCGCTCTCAGCGAGCGTCGGCGTCGCACTCGTCAACGAGGAGACAACCGGCGCAGAAGCCGTCTTCGCCGCTGCAGACCGGGCGATGTACGAGAACAAACAGCAGCACCGGCGACCCTCGTAGGTCAGACCGGGCGAAGGTCCTCGATTGACCATTCCTCGGGCCCGTCGACCAGCTCCGGATCCCCGGTGTAGAGCATCGCGCCGTGGGCCATGGCCGTTGCCAGCGCGAACGCATCAGCGTAGGCCAAGCGGTGGTCGGCCTTGATGGCTGCGGCCTCCAACACCCGGACTTCGTCAGGCAGCTCTACGTCGACCCGCCGACGTGGTGTGTGAACACTTCCCCTACTAGATCAAGACCAGCCCCAGCCGTCAGGGCGGTAGGAATCCTACTGGTGGTACGATTAACCTGTCCGACACGGAGCGGGTCGAGTCCGAGGAGCGGGCCGCCCGCTTGGCCGGCGCTCTACACCTTGATCCTGTCGGGCCTGGCTAGGAAGCGCTCGCCCGGTACTCCTCGATGGCATCGACCGGGACATGGGCGATGCCTTCGACCATGACGTACCGGATCTGGCGGTACAGCATCAGTCGGAGCATCTCTTTGGTCGGAATGCCGAGTCGCTTGGCGGCCTCGGGAGCTCGCAGGAGCCCGTCGGGAACCTGTCGTAGCGGGCTAGCCATCGAACCCAAGCTTACGCTGCAGCACAGCGACTTCGTACTCGAGCTCAGCCAATACGGCCAGGTGGTCGGACGCCGATAGCGCCAGCCCAGCGTCCTCTAAGGCGGTGAGCAAGTCGAGCGCCTCCTCGAGGCTGTATTCGATCCGCTCCGGCGGCTCAGGAAGCATCGACGTCCACCCGGGGGGTCGTTCGGAGGTGGAGGTTGCCCATGATCTCGGCGGCCTTGCGGTCCGTCACGTCGAGGAAGTGGGCGTAGGTCCGCAGGGTGATGGCCGGGTTGGCGTGGCCGAGGCGGCCGGCGATGGTCCGCACGTCGATGCCGGCGCCGGCCAGGGTGGTGGCCGAGAAGTGTCGCAGGTGGTGGAAGTCCACGTGGTCCAGCCCGATCCGCTTGCGGGCGTTGCGGAAGGAGTCGGTCACCCGGTCCGGCTTGTACGGGCTCCCGCAGGTCGGGTCCTGGGACCAGACGTAGGGGTCCTCGACCAGGGCCACGCCGGCCTCGGCGGCCCGGGTCTTCATCCGTTCCTTCTGGGCGTACAGGACCGCCACCGTGGGCCAGTCCAGGGCCAGGCGACGGGAGCGGTGGTTCTTGGTGTCCTTCTCGGCCACCCCGACGCTCTTGGTGTCCGTGATCGAGCGGCGGACGATGATCGAGGGCCGCTCCAGTTCGAGGTCCGACCACCGCAGCCCGCAGAGCTCAGCCCGCCGGCAGCCGGTGGTGACCGCCACCCAGACCATGGCGGTGAGATCAGGCGCCGTGCGCTCTAGTTCGTCCATGAGCCGGTCCACCTCCTCGGGCGTCGGGGGCTTCACCTCGGAGTGGGGCACCGAGGGCGGAGAGGCCCGCTCGGCCGGCGAGCGGTCGATCCAGCCCCACTTGACGGCCTGGCGCAGGGCCGTCGACAGGGCGGCGTGGGCGTGGCGAATGGTGAGGGGCGACAACCCTTCGGCCAGCAAGCGCCGGTAGAAGGCGTCGAGGTCGGCGGGGCCGAGCTTGCGCAGCGGGATGTGGCCCAGGCCGGGACGCAGCCGGGCTTTGATCAGGGACCGGTAGCCGTCGAGGGTCTTGGGGGCACGCCCCTGGGCCTCCAGCTGGGAGATCCACTGGTCGAGGAGGAAGCCCACCGTCTGGCCGGTCCCGGAGTGCCGCCCGTCGGCCACCTCGGCCGAGAGCCGGGCCAGGGCCGCCTCGGCCTGACGCTTGGGGCCCCGGAAGGTCCGGCTCACCTGGCCGTAGGCGCCGGTCACCGGGTCCCGGCCGGTGCGCACCCGGAGCTCCCACACCCCGGGACTGCGCTCCCGCAACGAGCCCCTCATGCGTCGTCCCTCAAACGCGATCCCTCAATACCGATCCCCATAGGGACAAATGGTAGGTCCAGGCAGTGACCCTGTGGGATGCGTGAGGGATAGCCCCGCCGCAGGCTCGCCCAGCAAGGCAAGAGGCCCTCCCCGGATCGCTCCAGAAAGGGCCTCTGACCTGGGACTTCTCCCGGCGGAGGGAGTGGGATTTGAACCCACGGTGACTTGCGCCACAACGGTTTTCGAGACCGTCCGATTCGGCCGCTCTCGCATCCCTCCAGACTTTCGAGGTTAGCGGGAGCGCCGTTCGGCAAAGAAGGCTCGCAACTGCGCCGACGCCTCCTCCCCCATCACCCCGGATACGACCTCTACCGAGTGGTTGAGCCGGGGATCCGAGCACAGGTTCATCAGGCTCCCGCAGGCCCCCGCCTTGGGATCGCTGGCGGCATAGACCACCCGGGCCACCCGGGCTGCCACCAGTGCCCCGGCACACATGGGGCAGGGCTCGAGGGTCGACACGACCCTGGTCCCGAGCAGGCGCCACCCAACGAAGCCGGCGGCGGCATCCCGCAGGGCCAGCAGCTCGGCGTGAGCAGTGGGGTCCCCCGCCAGCTCCCTCTCGTTGTGCCGGCGAGCCAGAACCCGACCCTCGGCATCGAGCACCACCGCCCCCACCGGCACGTCCCCGTGGGCCGGCGCCAGGGCCGCCTCGGCCAGGGCGATCTCCATCGCCTGGCTCTCCGAGACGACAGGGCGGGCCGCGTCCGTCCCCGGCGAAGCGGCTTCGTCCCCGGTCACGCCTCCCACGCCATCGAGGCTAGAGGGCGCCACCCACCCTTCCGCCCGCCGGCCAAGCTCGGAAGGAATCTTGGACACAACTGTCGAATCCCTCAACACGGGGGTGGCGGACGCTCCGAAATTGGCTGCGTGAACGTCCGGGCGGGGCTGGGACCGTCCGGCCGCTCCGCGGCTCCGGATAGGCCCTCGGGCGCGACGACCGCGCATCGTGGCCGCACCCATGACCACCTCACCCTGCGCGGCGCCGATCCAAGCATGCAGTTCGAACCCGACCCCAAAGTTTATTACAGAACGGTTACGGAACGAACATCTATTCTCCATCAAGAGACAAAACGCAAGATCCTGGGGTGGGTGTTCAAGTTGCATCCTGTGCTCGCCCCCGGCCGAGCTGGCCGGGCCCCCGGGAGCGCGACGCACCAGGCGCTTCAGCGGAGAGGGTGGGATTTGAACCCACGGTGACTTGCGCCACACAGCATTTCCAGTGCTGCGCCGCAACCAGCCGAGCTGTAGCCGAGATTCGGAAATCATGCCTCTGACCTGGTACTTCTCTGCCCTCGCTCCTTGCCACTGGTCGCCAGTCTTTGCCCTGATTCGCCATAGTCAGTGTGATAGGAGTGGAATCGGCGGTCGGATGTCGAAGGTGGGCGGCAGTGCATGTCAGGTCGAGCTTATGAGGTTCGCCACCGGGGACACCCGGCCGGGGGTCCGGTCGGTGGCGGTGGGCGCCATCCGGTGCAGGGTACTTAGATTTACTGAATCCGCTATATTTACTGGTGACGTGAAGAACGGTCCGATTGTAACTATCAAGGGTCCACTGGAGAAGGAGGCGGTCCGCATCCTCCAGGAGGTCCCGGGAGTCACCGTGGAGGTGGAGCCAACCCTGCCGGGGGGAAGGCAACCCGACTTCCTCGTCCGTGCCGGAGACGTCACCCACGTGGTCGAGGTCAAGGCACAGCGGGTGACCAACGCTGCCGCCGCCCGCCAGCTCGCCGACTATGCCCGCCAAATCCCCGGTGAAACGCGGCTTCTCCTCATCGCCCGATCCACCACCGAGGAAGCTCGCCGGCTGCTGGAGGACGCCGGGGTCGCCTTGATCGACGGCCTCGGGAACATGCGGGTCGAGCTGCCCGGGATGTTCCTCTGGGCGGAGGGCCGGAGCCCTGACGCCGGAGTCGGCCGTGTCCCCGGCCAACCACCGGTCCGGCTCACCGGTCGGGCGGGCGTCGCCGCTCAGGCGCTGCTCAGAGAACCCCAGCGCCGATGGAGGGTGAACGACCTGGCGGAGGAGGCCGCCATTTCGACCGCTCTGGCGCACCGAGTCCTGGCCCGCCTCGAGCGGGAGAACCTCGTTGCCGCTGAGGGCGCCGGGCCGCGACGGACCCGCCACCTCACGAATCCGACCGCGCTCCTGGACCTTTGGGCCGAAGAGATGCGAGACCGCAACGTGCGCCAGGTGCGCGCCTTCCGGTTGGCTCGCGATCCCCGGGCGCAGGCGACAACCCTGAGCAAGGATCTAGCCGGCGCCAACATTGAGCACGCGGTGACGGGGCCGGCGGGGGCAGCGCAACTTGCCCCCTTCATCACGGCGATCCCCGTCACCGACATCTGGATCGCCGAGACGACGCCCCTCGAAGACGCTGCCGCCGCAGCTGGAGCAGAAATCGTCAACGAGGGTCAGAACATCGTCCTGCGTCGGGCGGTGGGAGACGAACCTCTCGTCTTCCGCGAGAAGGTTGAAGGTATCTGGACCGCCAACCGGTTCCGGCTGTTCCTCGACTTGCGCCACGACCCCCGCCGTGGACGTGAACAGGCAGACCGACTCCGGGAGGAGGTCATCGGATTTTGAGCAAGCGACATCACACCGACTACGACGAGGCGACGACGACACGGTGCGAACGTGCGCTCGTCACGCTCCTCGGTGACATCGGGCCTTGGAACCGGAGGGTATATCTTGCCGGCGGACTCGCCCCTCGTTACATCGTCGGCAGCCTCCCCGAGGGTGCGCGGCCACATGTAGGAACGACCGACGTCGACCTCGTTATCGGACTCGCCGTCGAAGACGACAGCCCTGAGGCGTACCGAACTCTGGAGAACAACCTCAAGACGGCCGATTTCAAAGCTGCGCAGTCCTTCCAGTGGAGGCGCGTGGTCGAGGGCGTCACCGTGACCGTCGAGTTTCTCTGCGAAACCGACAAAGTTGAGCCCGGACGAATCTACAGGCCGAGGGAAGGTACGGGTTCTAATCTCGGAGCATTCAACGTGCGTGGCGCGCAACTGGTGACCCAGGACTACATCGAGTGCACGATCAAGGCTGACCGCCTGGACGATGGCGGACGCTCCCAGGTCATCGTGCGTGTCGCGGACATCCTGTCCTACGTCGTCCTCAAGATTCTCGCCTTCCAGGACCGTCACGAGAACAAGGATGCCTACGACCTGACCTACTGCCTCCTCAACTACGGAGATGGTCCAGAGGATGCGGGGCGCCACGCTGCCGAGAGCGCAATCGCCGACCACGAGCAGGTCCGCAGTGCGCTGGCACTTCTGGCCGAGCGTTTCGAATCTGCGGACCATGATGGACCGCACGCCTACGCGGCCTTTCTCGACGACGGCGACGCCGAGGACGTGGCGCGGCTTCGCCAAGAAGCGGTCGCTGTCGTCCGGCAGTTCCTCTCACGTCTGACCGCCACCTGATTGCTGAGCGACCATGGAACCTGGTCATATCCAGACAACCTTGGCAAGAACCTGACGGCCTGCCCAGCTCATTGGCTCGTTGGTGTTTCCAGGCGGGCCAGCCAGACCTCGTACCAATCGCGCCGGACGCGGAGATCTCCATTCCGAAGGCGAATAGTTCGCGGGAACCACGGCTCGCCTCGGGACGACCACTTATAGGCGGTGTGAATCGAGATCGACAGATCCGTGGCGATGTCCTTCACGGACAGCCACCGGGACGTGGGCGTGACAGGCTGAACAGGTGCGGGGGGATCCGACGCAGGCCGGGTGGAGCCACCACGAGCGGGCGGCATCATGGATCCCCTGACTCGGGCCGCCCCAACCGCTTGGCGCGATGGCCCAGGTCTTCGACTGCCACCCAAACACCCCGCTCGAGGAGCTTCGTTCGCCTGCTCATCGCGTTTCCCCCACCGAACCCGCCCGCCCTCTTGACCGGGGGCGTATCTCGCCCTCAGCTACATACCTGGGCTGGAAGACGGGTCAGATTGAAAAAGATCCCCCTGACCAGCCACAAGCACTGCCACCCTGGCTCCGTTCAGCGCCCTCACCACCGCTCGGGTCCGGCGCCGAAGGCGCCTCGTGGCGCCAGGCAGGCACCCCGTCGGCGGCTCTCCCCGTCGCGCCCGCCGCAGCGCGGCTCATGGCCCGTCGATCGCCCCGCCCGAGGCTGCTGGTGGCCGAAGGGTGGGGGCGTCGACCCGCCGGGTCCCTCGCCCTGGAGCGCCGGACTCGCCGTCAACGCCGCTGGGAGGACCGCCAGAGCCAGGAGTGGGCGGAGTCCACCAGCTTCTTCGACGTCGTTGCCTGGCGGGAGCTGGCCGAGAACGCCACCGAGTCCCTGGCCCGGGGTACCCGTGTCACCGTCACCGGCCGCCTCGAGCAGCGCTCCTGGGAGACCCCCGAGGGTCAGAAGCGCTCCAAGGTCGAGATCAACGCCACCGACATCGCCGCCAGCCTGCGGTGGGCCACGGCCAAGGTCACCAAGACCGAGCGACCCAGCCCGGAGGTCCCCGCCGTCCGGAGACGACGAGCCGGACTTCTAGCCCAGCCTTGCGAGGGCCCCTCACCCCAACCGGGTGGCGGGCCCTCCTGGCGCGCGTCCGGTGGCCTCTTAAGCCCCAGAGTCAACGGCCGGTGTCATTCGCGCGGTCCTGATCCTCCTGGCTCGAGGTCCCCCGCTACCTTT
>DATLUK010000080.1:0-10790 GCA_035533195.1 Acidimicrobiales bacterium
GACTTCGGGCTGCTGGCGTCCCTCGGGTTGCGCCACCACCGCCTGTCCATCGAGTGGGCGCGAATCGAGCCCGAACCCGGACGGCGGGATCCGGCCGCGGTCGAGCACTACCGCGCCGTATTGCAGGCGGCGCGGGATGCAGGGGTGGCGCCGTGGGTGTGCCTGCACCACTTCACCCTCCCCCGCTGGTTCGGGGAGTCGGGTGGGTTCCTGGTAGAGGGGAACCGGCTCGGCCCCTGGACCGCACACGTGGAGTTCATGGCCGAGACCTTCGGGGATTTGGCCTACGGGTGGCAGCCGATAAACGAGACCAACTACTACGCCAACGCCGCCTACCGGGGCGGCGGCTGGCCGCCCGGCCACAACGACCGGGATCAAGCCGCTGAGGTGGCCGAGGCCATCCACCTGGCCACCGCCGAGGCCGCCGTCAGGCTCAAACAGACCGGTGGCCCGGTCGCCTCCATCTATGGCCTGTCCCCCGTTGTGGCCCGCGACGATGACCCGGCCACCCTGCGCCTGGCCGCCCGGGCCACCGAGGTGCACTGGACCACCTGGATCGATCTGGTCCGGGAGGGACGACTGGCCGTCCGCGGCCGTACGCCCATCTCCCGGCCCGATCTGGCCGGCTGTTTCGACCTGATCGGCTTCTCCTACTACTCGACCATGGGAGTGGCCGGCGGTCGGATCGTGCCCCATCCGGACGGGGAGCCGGTATCTCCTCTCGGCTACGGGATCTGGGCCGACGGCCTCGGGCTGGTGCTGGAGAGACTCAGCACCGAACTACCCGGCACGCCCCTGTTGGTGGCCGAGTACGGCATCGGCACCGATGACGACCGGGTGAGGTCCGCCTACATCTCCCGGGGGCTCGAGGTGGTCAACCAGGCCCTGGCCGGCGGAGCGGACGTGAGGGGCTTCTTCCACTGGACAGCGGTGGACAACTACGAGTGGCTGCACGGCTACGACGTCGCTTTCGGTCTCATGGACCGGCACCGCCACGTGCGGCCCAGCGCCCGGGGGCTGGCCGCCGAGGCCCTGGGGACGGGATGAGCGAATGGGAACTGGGTCCCTTCGCCCGCAGGGCGGGGGCGATCCTCGGGCCCCGTGACGATCTCAGCTTCCGCTGCCCGGTGTCGGGCGAGACGGTGGCCTGGGCGGCCAAGGATGTCTTCAACCCCGGAGCCGTGGTGCACGATGGAAAGGTCTGCCTCCTGGTCCGGGCCGAGGACCGGGTCGGGCGCTACGCCGGAACGTCGCGCATCGGGCTGGCCACCAGCACCGACGGTTCCGACTTCACATTGGAGCCCGAACCGGTGATCTACCCGGACGAGGATGATTGGCAGGCCTGGGAATGGCCGGGTGGATGCGAGGACCCGCGGGTCGTGGAGACACCGGATGGGGATTTCGTCTGCCTGTACACCGCCTTCGACGGGAGTCGCAGCAGTCTGTTCTCCGCTGCCTCACCGGATCTCCGGCACTGGGAGAAGCGCGGCCCAGTCTTTGCCGGCAGCCCCCTGGCCACCCGCTGGTCCAAGAGCGGTTCCATCGTCACCGAGGTACGGGACGGGAGACTGGTGGCGGCCCGCATCCAGGAGCGATTCTGGATGTACTGGGGCGAGGGGACCTGCTTCGTGGCCGCCGCCGATGACCTCATCCGTTGGAGCCCGGTCGAATACGACAGCGACCCGGACCGCTATCTCATCCACCACGCCGGCCGTGACCGCTCCCCCTGGTCGGTGCACCGGGTGCCCGGCCCGCGCCTGGCACGCCCGGTGCTGTCACCCCGCCCCGGCCGGTTCGACTCCTTGCTGGTCGAGCCCGGTCCGCCAGCCGTGCTGGACCAGGCCGGCATCCATCTCATCTACAACGGGGCCAACCATCCCGTCCGGGGCGACGGCCGGCTGGGCCCCTTTGCCTACCGACCCGGCCAGGCCCTCCTGGACCCGATGGAGCCCGGCTCCTGCATCGCCCGCTCTTTGGCGCCTTTCCTCGACGTGGAGGACGAAGGGGAGAGAGGAGGCCAGGTGGGAGACGTTCTCTTTGCCGAGGGGCTGGTCCTCTTCCGGGGCCGGTGGCTTCTCTACCTGGGTCTGGCCGACTCGCGTATCGGCTGGGCCGAGGCACCCGGGCCGTAGGCCAATTCCGCCGCAGTCGGAGCGGCCAGAGGCTAGACAATCGGCGTGGCATTCGAGGTATCCGGGGTCGACAGGGACGACTACGCCGAGTTCGAAAGAGTCTTCCGGGCCGGCTTCGGGGAGATTCCGGCGGGTGACAACGCCGCTGCCCACGCCGCCGACATGGACTTCTTCGACTCCTGCGATCTGCTGGCGGCCCGGTTCGATGGTCGCATCGTGGGCACGGCCGGCTCCTTCGCCAGCGAGCTGACCCTGCCCGGCGCCGTCCGCCTACCCACCGCCGCCGTCACTTCGGTATCGGTCAGCCCCACCCACCGCCGCCGCGGGGTGCTGAGCGCCATGATGGCCAAGCAGCTGGCCGACGTGCGCCGGTCCGGTGCGCCTCTGGCCGTGCTGACGGCCAGCGAGGCCACCATCTACTCCCGCTTCGGCTACGGCGTGGCCACCATGGCCGCTGACTTCATCATCCCCGTCCGCCAGCGAGCGCTGCGCCAGCCGATGCCGGTCGGAGACACGCGCCTTCTCACCCAGGAGGAGGCCCGGAAGACCCTGCCCGAGTTGTATGAGCCGGTGGCCCGGAACCAGGTGGGCGAGCTGTCCCGTCCCGATGGCTGGTGGGCGCTGACCAACTCTAAGGAGATGGCGAAGAACTTTGCCGTCGTACACCGCAGCGACGGCATCGATGACGGCTACGCCATCTACGGGGTGGACGTCAAGTGGGAGCCGGGCGTGAGCCAGAGCCGCCTGCGGGTTGACGAGCTGGTGGCCCACTCCCCCGCCGCCCGGGCCGCCCTGCTCCGCTACCTGCTCGAACTGGACCTGGTCGAGTCGGTCTACTTCCGCGCCCGGCCGGTGGAGGACGAGCTGCGCTGGCTGTTGGCCGATCCGCGGGTGCTAAGGGCGCGGGCGGTGCGCGATTGGCTGTGGCTCAGGCCCGTCGACGGCGCCGCCGTCCTCTCGGCCCGCCGCTACCGGGTGGCCGACCGGGTGACGATCAGGATCGAGGACGAGTTGTGCCCGTGGAACAGCGGCACCTGGTCCCTGGAGGGGTCGGCGGACGGAGCGAGCTGTCAGCCGGCCGGAGCCGGTGTCGATGTCGATCTCACCATGGGCCCCTCCGGCCTGGGCAGCCTGGTCCTCGGGGGCGTGAATCCCTCTGTGCTGGTCGATGCCGGCGTGATCGGGGCGGCGGCCGGGTTCGACCTGGCCCGGGCCGACCTTTTCTTCGGGACCAACCAGGCCCCGTTCTGCTCCACCGGCTTCTGAGCGTCGCTGAAGCTTGGGGCGCCTCGGTGCCCTCAGTCGTCGCGTAGCTCGTCGGGCAGCCAGGACTCCCCGTGCGGCCACAACAGCAGCCACGTCAACACCAGGAAGAAGATGAACACCAGCCCGGCCAGGATGAAATCCCAGATGACCAGCATCAGATGCGCCCCCCGGCGTGAATGACGACGGTCGGGGCGGACCGGTCTCCCATCAGGTGGGGCAGCACGGAAGCCACCAGCAGCACGGCGGCGGCGGCCAGGAAGGCGGTGGTCACCGAGTGGGCCAGGATGGGCCCGGCCAGGGCGGCCCCGATGGGAAGACCGAGCATGTTGAGACTCATGGAGACAGCAAAGGCCCGTCCGAACCATTGCGGGTCGGTGACCCGCTGACGAAGGGAGAAGATACCCACGTCGACCGGACCGCTGGCCAGTCCGCCGAGGATCATGCAGCCGGCCAGGAGGGCCTCGGAGTGCAACACCGCCAGGCCGGCCATCATCGGGACGGTCACGGCGCAGCCGATGGAAAAAAAGCGACGCTCCCGTCCCTCTGATCCCAGCCGGCCCACCACCAGGGCGGCGGCTATCCCGGCCACGCCCATGACGGCAAAGAGCAGGCCGACGGTGGGCGCGCCTCCGTGCAGCCGATGCAGCACCAGGACAGGCAGGCCGACGCTCTCCACCCCCCAGCCCAGGTTCATCACCGAGACAGTGACGGCCAGCATGCGCAGGGTCGGGTGGCGCCAGACGTAGACCAGGGCCCGGCCGGCGTCGACCAGCAGGTGCACGGGTTCAGCCTGTACCGAAGCCGGTAGGCGCACGCCGGCCAGGAGCACGGCGGCGCCGACCAGCAGGGCGGCGGGGACGACCAGGCCGATGGTGGAGCCCAGGGTGGCCACGGCCAGGCCGGCCAGGCCCGGCCCCATGACGGCGGCCACCACATAGCCGCCGCTGTCGATGGCATTGGCCCGGTCCCAGAGGGGGCGGGGAACCAGTGTTGGGAAGAGTGCCCGCATTCCGGTCGAAGAAAGCGGAGTCGACAACGCCGCCGTGCCCACCGTGATCAGCAGGGCCCAGCGGGGCAGGTGATGGGTGAGGGCCAGCGCCGTGAGGACGAGGAGGGCCGAGCCGCCCACCGAGTAGTCGAGGGCCATGAGCGGGATGCGGGCGACCCGATCGAGTAGGGCGCCGGCCATGGGGCTGACCAGGAGGCCGGGCAGGGAGGCCATCATCACCGTGAGCCCGGCCAGGGCCGGGGAGTGGAAGCGGTTAAGCACGAACAGCACCACCACCACTGCCTGCATGGCGGCGGCGGTGCGGGCCAAGAGGGCCGAGCCCACCGAGCGGGCCAGGCCGGGCACGGCCCAGAGGGCCCGGTAGGAGGAGTCCGGGGTGCTCAGGCCGATATCTGGGTGGTGAACTGGGCGAGGTCGAAGTAGTCCCGCCAGGCCCGGATCTTGCCGTCCACCACCTCGAATGTGCCCATTACCGGCAGCACGATCGTCTTGGCCGTGCTGATGAACCGGTCTATCCGCTCGGTCATCACGATCGAGCCGTCCACGGCGGTGTGAAGGGTCTCGAACTCGATGCGCTCGGCCATCCCCATGAAGGCGGCAAAGGTGGCCTCGATCGCCTCCCTTCCCACTATCGGCTCCATCGGGATGTTGTGGTAGACGGCGTCGTCGCTGAAGAAGGAGGCCAGGTTGGCGGAATTCCCCTCCGGCCAGGCACTGATGAACCGGGCTACGACCTCGGCGGGACTGGTGTTATCGCTCACACCGAGCGACGGTAGCGCCGCACCGAGGCCGGGGCGAGCACGACCAGTAGCACCAGGCACCACAGAACGGCAAAGAGGGCGGCGTGGCCGGTCGATCCCCCGGTCCGCAGGACTCCGGGCACATGGAGGTTGTTGCCCAGCATCAGGTCGCGTACGGCGTTGATCACCTGAGAGACCGGCTGGTTGCGGGCAAAGGCCTGGAGCCAGGACGGCAGGCTGGGCACGGCCACGAAGGCCGATGAGGCGAAGGTGAGCGGGAAGATGAAGGGGAAGGCCATCACCTGGGCCGTTTCGCTGTTGGCGGCGGTGAGACCGATGAGGGAAAAGCCCCACGACAGAGAATGAGAGAACAGGAGCAGTATGCCGATGCCGGCCAGGAAGCCGGCCAGGCCGCCGTGGGGCCGGAAACCCACGGCAAAGCCCACTCCGGTCATGATGACGATCACCAGGATGGCCCGGGCCAGGTCGGCCAGACCCCGGCCGGCCAAGACGGCCGAGCGGGCCATGGGCAGGGCTCGGAAGCGTTCGATCAGGCCCTTCTGCAGATCTTCGGACATGCCCACGGCCGTGCTGATCGAGCCGAAGGCGGCCGTCTGCACGAAAATGCCCGGCATGAGGTAGTCGGTGTAGTCGACGCCGGGGATCTTGATGGCGCCGCCGAAGACGTAGCGGAACAGCAACACGAACATGATGGGCTGGACCGACAGGAAGAACAGCGACTGCGGGACCCGCAGGAACCCGATCAGGTTGCGCTCGGTGATGACCAGGGAGTCGCCCAGGGCCCGGCGGAGCCTGCGTCCGGCCGATGGGGCCGCCGGCGCCTCCTTATGGCCGACCAGGGGTACCGGGATGGTGGCGGTGACGGTGCTCATAACTTGGCTCCCTTGGCTCCCTTGGCGTCCGGTTCGATGGGGCCTTCCTCGGCCCGGTGCCCGGTGAGGGCCAGGAATACGTCATCCAGGCTGGGCTCGCGCAGGGCCAGATGCAGCGGCACCAGCTTGCGCCGGTCCAGGGAGCGCAGGGCCCGGGTCAGGAACTCGGCTCCATGGTCCACTGTGACCTCGACCTTGGCTCCGCTCAGCTGGGGGACCTCACTGCCCAGACGATGCAGAGCCTCGGCAGTGACCACGGCGTCTTCGGCGCTGGACATCTCCAGTTCCAGCACGGTCCGGCCCATCTTCGACTTGAGCTCCTCGGGGGTGCCCTCGGCTATTACCCGGCCGTGGTCCACCACGGCCACGATGCTGGCCAGCCGGTCGGCTTCCTCCAGGTACTGGGTGGTCAGCAGCACGGTCGTGCCCTCGGCCACCAGCTCCTCGATCATCACCCATAGGTCCTTCCGGCTCTGGGGATCCAGCCCGGTGGTGGGCTCGTCCAGGAAAAGGATGGAGGGCCGGGCCACCAGAGAGGCGGCTACGTCGAGGCGCCGGCGCTGGCCGCCCGAGAAGGTCTTGGCCGGCCGGTCGGCCGTCTCCTCCAGGCCGAAGCGGCCCAACAGCTCCCGGCTGCGCTGCGCCGACCGGCGCCGGCCCAGCTGGTTGAGCTGGCCGATGAGGCGCAGGTTCTCATAGCCGGTCAGGTTCTCATCCACCGCCGCGAACTGCCCGGCCAGCCCGATACTGGCCCGTACCTCCTCAGCGTGTTCGATCACGTCCAGGCCCAGCACCCGGGCCCAGCCGGCGTCGGGCACGAGGGTGGTGGTGAAGATGCGCACGGCCGTGGTCTTACCGGCCCCGTTCGGGCCGAGGAGTCCGAAGACGGTGCCCTCCTCCACGGCCAGGTCGACCCCGTTCAGAGCCAGGACGCCGCCCTTGTACCGCTTGACCAGGCCTTCAGCCTCGATGGCGTAGGTGGGCATCCCCGCAGGGTAGAGGAGCCCCCCTGAACGGCCCAAAGCCGTCGGGCCCTCTCGGACGTGGCATCGGTCACATAGTGTCCGCCCATGGCCTGCCTGCCCGGTCGGATGCGATGAGCGAGTTCGGCGTCCCGCGGACCACCGGCTTCCTCGAGCGGGAGGGAGAGCACATCTACTACGAGGTCTGCGGAGAGGAGCCGGCCCCCTGGCTGGTCCTCGGCCACGGCGCCGGGGGAAACCACGCCGTCTGGTACCAGCAGGTGACTTGGTTCTGCCGGGCCTTCCGGGTGCTCACCTGGGACCAGCGGGGCTTCGGGCGGTCCACCAACCGGGCCGGGGCTGCCTCCCCCACCGTGGCCACGGCCGACCTGGCCGGCCTGCTCGACCACCTCTGGGTTGAACGGGCTCACGTGGTCGGTCAGTCCATGGGTGGGTGGGCGGCCCTGGGCCTCACCCTGGCCCGACCCGAGTCGGTCTCCAGCCTGGTCCTGGCCGACACCCTGGGCGGAATCCCGGTGCCGGAGTGGACCGAGCGCCGGTCGATGCCCAGACAGCCCCAGCCGCTGGTCGGGGATCATCCGGCCCTGGGGGCCGCCTTCCGAGCCGCCCACCCCGACCGGGCCCTCCTCTACCAGCAGCTCGGCGGATGGGGCTTGCCCAACACCGAGCGGGCCGGAGCCCTGACCGGGCTGACCACCACCACCTTCAGCGCCTCCGAGACGGCCGGCATCAGTTGTCCGGTCCTCTTCATCGTCGGGAGTGAGGACGAGATCTTCCCGCCCGATTGGATCCGCCGGGTGGCGGCGTCAGTGCCCGGGGCCAAGGTGGAGGTAGTGGAGGGGGCCGGCCATTCGCCCTACTTCGAGTCGCCCGAGCGCTGGAACGCCCTGGTGACGGCCCACCTGGCCACGGCCATGAGCTGAGGCCTCCGCCTCAGCCCGCCACCCAGGCGAACTGGTAAAGCCACTGGACCTGGCCGTAGTAGGAGGGCGGGACGCTGAGACCGGAGGCCACCTCCATCGGGGTACCGCCTGGCGCCGGCAGGACCCACAGCCCATCGGCTTTGACGAACATGAGCCGCCGGCCACCGGAAGACCACACCGGGGCGTTGGCCGCGCTACCCCCGGCCAGCTGGGTCGGCGCTTTGGCCCCCGCCGGCTCAACCCACAGGCTGTGACCAGCCTCCCAGGAGGAAACCTGAGCCGGACTGGCGTCGAAGCTCTGACTGGCACTGCCCTGGACGTAGGCCAGCTCCCCTTGCGAGGACAGGGCCGGGTCCAGCGTCACCGATCCGCTTGGGCTCGGTACCGACTGGCAGCCGTAGGGCTTGCACAGGGCAACCGACTTCCCCTCCCATTCCAGCCGGTCACCGCCCTGAACCAGGGCGACACCTTCACTGGGCCCAGCGGACAGCCAGTCCGACCGGACCAGGGTGTCGGCCAACGGGTGTGGCGTCTTGGTCGGCGCCGACAGGGCATCCAACTTGAGGCCGTCCGCGGCTATGGAAGCCGAGCCGTCGGGGTCGTCCCAGTAGATGATCCCCCATCCGCTCCACCACTCGGCCACTTCCAACACGTCCTGAGTATTGGTCTGCCACACCGTGGGCAGCCCGCCGGTGGCGGGGACGGATTCGATGACTGAGGTAAAGCCGGTGGCGCCGTGATTGGTGAGGGAGATGCCGGCCTCGGTGCCGTCGGGCGACCAGGCCCCCGAGGCGACCAGCCCCGAACCCAACTGGGTGGTGGACCCACTGGGTTCGACCACCAAGACCTGGGCCGGCCCGGTGGCGCCGGCGGTGGTGACGAGGAGCTTCTCCCCGGAAGGGGACCACTCCAGCGCTTCGGGGTCGGGAGCCGCGCTGACGACGTGCGCGGACCGGCCTGCCGAGGTAGCCAGCCAGAGCTCCGGCATCGCGGTGGAAGAGCCGGAAGACGTCTCCAGGAAGGCGAGCCAGCGCCCGTCGGCCGAAAAGGTCGGATGCGAGGGGACGAACCCGGTGGGAGCGGCCACCTCGGTCAGCCTGCCGGCGTTCACCTCCCACAGGGCGTTGCCGGACACGAAGGCCAACCTGGTCCCGCTCAATGCCGCCGGATCCACCTTCGGCTGATGGCTGCTCACTAACGTGGTGGACGGACCACCGGCGCCCTGGCCGGTGGTGGTCTGACTCGAATCAGCCCGCCCGGTCCCGGCGCCGGCAGTCTGGCCCGTGGTCGAGGTCGTGGACGCTCCGGCGGTGCCAGGCCCGCCCGAGGTTCCCGAGGCTCCAACGCCAATCGATCCGCCCCCCGAGGTGCGCCGGGCCACCGCGCCCGAACCGCACGAGGCGGCCGTCAACGCCACCACCAGCGCGCCAATGACAGCCACGCCGGAGTGGCGCGCCGGATTGGCTTTCGAGGTTCCGCCGTTTATCAACCTCATGACACACCTTCGCGCCGGATCCGGGGCGGTCCGAGCGCGGCATCCTTTCTACTCGTGAATCCTTTTGGCCCGGGGATGAACGAAATCGGCGGGCTGGGTGATCTCGGGAGTTCGCGTGCTCGTAACGATCGGGCAAAGCACAAGAAACATCCCCGGGACAAGGTGCTCACGTGTCCGACCTGGACCACCATGGGAGGAGGCGAGGCTCCGACGGGATCTGATCTGGGCATGGACGGGGTTGCCTTCATCCCGTGGCCGGGACCGCCCGTCGCGCTCCACGCAGCGGCCGGGCCCGGCCGGCTGTACCTGGTCGAAAGCGGGGCCAAGCCGCCCCGGGTCGAAGGCTGCCTGGAGGACTGGGTCATGCTGCCGGCCTCGGAGGAGGAGATATCCGCCCGGGCGGCCGCCCTGATGAAGCGCCTCCGCCTTCACGGGGGTCTGGAACGGCCTCAGCTCGACTCAATGGGCGTCCTGCACATGGGCGACCGCTGGGTCGATCTACCCCCCCTCGAAGCCAGGCTCTTCCGGCTCCTGCTCGACCGGCTGGGACAAGCTGTTGCCACCGAGGAGCTGCTGGCGGCGGGCTGGGGCGACAGAACCGACAGCCGGGGCAACCTGCGTATCCAGGTCCTGCGCCTACGTCGCCGCCTGGCCCAGACGGGGCTGTCCATCCACACCCTCCCCGGGCGGGGCTACATGCTGGATGCCAACGCGCCCACCGGCTAGTCACAGCCCCCGGTCCTGTAGCTCCCGCGGCTCTGCCTTATGGCCTGATGAGGCTTACCTAAGCTCAGCCCGGTGAGGTTCATCGTCTACGGGGCGGGCGCCATCGGGGGAGTGGTCGGAGGGCGACTGGCCGAGGCTGGCCAGGAAGTCGTGCTGCTGGCTCGGGGCGAGCATCGGGCGGCCCTGGCCGAGCGTGGCCTTCGGGTGGACTCTCCCGATCGCAGCGTGACCCTGCATACCGAAGTGAGGGAGCATCCGAATGAGATCGAGTGGAGGAGCGATGACATCGTCCTCCTGGCCGTCAAGACCCAGGACACTTTCGCTGTCCGCGATGCCCTGATCCGGTCGGCACCACCGTCCGTGGCCATCGTCTGTCTCCAGAACGGCGTGGTCAATGAGCGGAAGATGCTGCGCAGCTTCTCCTCTGTCTACGGAGTGTTCGTGGCTTGCCCCGCCGGCCACATGGAACCTGGGGTGGTCATCGCCTACTCCGCTCCGACCACCGCCATCCTGGACATCGGCCGCTATCCCTCCGGGACCGACCCCACCGCCGCGGCCGTGGCCGAGGCCTTCCGCGGGGCCACCATCGACAGTGAGGTCCGGACCGATGTGATGCGCTGGAA
>DATLUK010000081.1:0-4698 GCA_035533195.1 Acidimicrobiales bacterium
GATGGCCAGGAACAACGATCGCGATCGGGGCACCACCAAGCGGGGCCCCAAGGACCTGGGCCGGCGCACCAAGAAGAAGGTGTGCATCTTCTGCAAGGACCACATCGACTGGGTCGACTACAAGGATGTCAACCTGCTCCGCCGCTACATGAGCGATCGGGGCAAGATTCGGGCTCGCCGGGTGTCGGGCAACTGCGCCCAGCACCAGCGGGACGTGGCCGTCGCCATCAAGACGGCCCGGGAGCTCGCCCTTCTGCCCTACACCCAACGGACCGTCAGCGAGCGGGCCGGTGGCGGTCGGGGCGGTCGCGGCGGCCGGGGCCGTAGGGACGAGGGCGCTGAAGGCGGGCTCGAGGTACCCAGCCCGGTCGAGGTCGAAGAGGTCGCCGACGGTGAGGTTGCTGACGGTGAGGTTGCCGCTGGCCTGGTGGGCGCCGATGACCTGGCCGATGCCTTCGATGGCGCCGACGTCGATGACGCCGCCGTCGATGACGAAGCGGAGGTCGGGGTCTGATGCGCCTGGTACTGCGGGCCGACGTAGACGGGGTCGGTAAGAAGGGTGACATCGTGGACGTGGCCGACGGCTACGCCCGGAACTTCCTGGTGCCCCGAGGTCACGCTTTCCAGGCCTCCAAGGGAGTGGTTGCCCAGGCGGCCTCCATGCGCCGGGGCCGGGACTTGAAGGACGCCAAGGACCGGGCGGCGGCGGAGACTGTGGCCCGGGAGTTGGTGGCCAGGGTCATCACCATCAAGGCCCGGGCCGGCACCGAGGGTCGGCTGTTCGGCTCGGTCACCAGCTCGGACATCGCCGAGGCCGTTCAGGCCCAGGCCGGCGCCCAGTTGGACCGTCGCCGGCTCGAGTTGGAGGAGCCCATCCGCCATCTCGGGACCCACGAGGTGCCGGTGCGCCTGCACCCCGAGGTGCAGTTCCGCATCCACCTCGAGGTGGTGGCCGAATAGGGACGACTTCGGCGGCGGCCCAAGAGTTGTGAAGGTCGAGGGCGCCCTGCGGGGCGCCCTCGACGCGCCAGGGGCGCCCCCGACGCCAGGCGAGCGGGGGTCGGCCGGAGGGGCTGGCCGTCACGGGGGCCGTCTGTCACACCCGGGGAGTTACATACGAACCTGTGTTTGTGGTACTCGCGTCCGATAACGCCCAGGGTGGGTTGTCCCCAGATGCGGGCGCGAAATCCCCCGTATTTCAGGGGATTTCCCCTGTACTCCCACAGGGGCGAGGCCGAAGGATGGAGCAGTAATGGTTCAGTCGATCGAAGAGGCCCGCCGCCGCCAGGCTTCCCCTTCGACGCGGACCCCTCCTCACGATCTCCAGGCCGAACAGTCGGTGCTGGGCGCCATGCTGTTGTCGAGGGACGCCATAGCCGTGGCCCTCGAGCACTGCCGGACGGAGGACTTCTACAAGCCGGCCCACGGCCACGTCTTCGAAGCCATCTCCAGCCTCTACGGGGAGGGCGAGCCGGTCGATCCGGTCACGGTGGCCGATGAGCTCCGACGGGCTGGACTCCTCGACGTCATCGGCGGGCCCAACCTGCTCATCGACCTGCTGGCCAGCACCCCCTCGACGGCCAACGCCGGCCGCTACGGCCGCATCGTCTCGGACCACTCCCTCCTGCGTCGCCTGATCGGGGCCGCCAACGAGATAGCCGACATGGGCTACGACGTGCCCGAGGATGTCCACGGGGCCATCGACCGGGCCGAGTCCATGGTCTTCGAGATCGGCCAGCGGCGGGTGGCCGACACCATGTCCCCCATCCGGGACCTGCTGTCCCAGACCCTGGACCGCCTGGAGGCGCTCTACGAGCGGGGCCAGTCCATCACCGGGGTGCCCACCGGCTACATCGACATCGATGAGCAACTCTCCGGCCTGCAGGGCTCGAACCTGATCATCGTGGGGGCCAGGCCGGCCGTGGGAAAAACCGCCTTTTCGCTGGGTATCGCCGCCCACGCCGCCATGCAGGCCAACGTGCCGGTCCTCTTTTTCTCCCTGGAGATGAGCCACCTGGAGATCACCCAGCGTCTCTTGTCCGGGGAGGCGCAGGTCAACGCGGCCCGGATGCGCAACGGCAAGCTGCACGACTCGGACTGGCCGAAGATCAGCCACGCCATCGGCCGGCTGGGTGAGGCGCCCCTCTTCATCGATGACAACCCCAACCTCACCCTGATGGATATGAGGGCCAAGGCCCGCCGGCTGAAGAGCCGGGAGGGACTCGGCCTCATCATGGTCGACTACATCCAGCTCATGACCGGCCGGAACTCGGCCGAGAACCGTCAGGTCGAGGTATCCGAGATCAGTCGCGGCCTCAAGATCCTCGCACGCGAGCTGCAGGTGCCCGTGGTCGCTCTATCGCAGCTGTCACGGTCGCTGGAGCAGCGGGCCGACAAGCGTCCGATGCTGGCTGACCTTCGTGAAAGCGGCAGTTTGGAGCAGGATGCGGACGTTGTGATGTTCTTGTACAGAGATGAGGTCTACAACTCCGAGTCACCCGACCGGGGGACGGCGGAGGTGATCGTGGCCAAGCACCGCAACGGTCCTACGGGCGTGGCCCGGCTGGCCTTCCTCGACCACTACGCCAAGTTCGCCAACATGGCCCGGGAGTCATAGCCAGGGCCTGAGCCGGCCGGGCCGGAGGGCCGTGGGCCGGACCGGTGGGGAAGGCGGCGCTCAGTCGAAGCGGGGACGCTCGGTGCGGGTGCGCTTGAGTTCGTAGAAGCCGGGCGTGCCCGCCACCAGGACGAAGCCGTCCCACAGCCGGCCGGCGGCTTCACCGCGGGGAATGGGCGTGACCACCGGACCGAAGCAGGCGAAGTCCTTCCAGCGGATGATCGGGGTGCCGACCTCCTGGCCGACCAGGTCGATGCCTTCATCGTGGGAGGTCTTGATCCAGTCGTCGAACTCATCGCTCTCGGCCGCTCCGAGGAGTGAGTCGGGCAGGCCGGCCTGGGCCAGCGCCTCCCTCAGGGCGTCCTCGTCCCGGCGGCCCTCGTTGTGGAATTTGGTTCCGATGGCGGTGTAGAGGGGGCCGAGGATGTCCTCGCCCTTCTCCTTGGCCGCCGCTGCGCAGATGCGGACCGGTGCCCAGGCCTTCTCCATCCGGACCCGGTACTCATCGCTGATCTCCTTGTCCGGCCGGAGGTTCAGGTAGGCGAGGGACATCAGCCGCCAGTTGGTGGTCACGGGCCGGACCCTTTCCACCTCGTGCATCCAACGGGAGGTGATCCATGCCCACGGGCAGAGGGGATCGAACCAGAAGTCGGCTGAGCCGGCCTCGTCGCCCGGCTGGTCTCCGGCGGAGACGGACGGGGTCAAAGGGGCGGACTCGCTCATGACAGAACGAACATTTCGCCGGGCCCGGATGTTCCCGCCGGCTCGGGTGGCCATTAGGTTTTCCCGGGTGCGGGTGACCATGATTCTCTGCGACAGCGCCCAGGTGGCGGACGGCAAGCTCTACATCCTCGGGGGTGGTTGGAGCCTGACCGGGCCTGACCCGGCGCCGTCGGCCATCGCCATGAAGCTGGAGATCGACTGGAACGAGGCCGACTCTCCTCACCACTGGGAGCTGTACCTGGAGGACGCCGACGGCCATCCCGTCCTGGTCCCGGGCCCCGAGGGGGTCACGCCCATCGAGGTCAGGGGTGACTTCCAGGTCGGCCGTCCTTCCGGGCTGGCCCCCGGCAGCCCCATCGACCTGCCCCTGGCTGTGTCCGTTGGTCCTCTGCCCCTGGAGGCCGGGACCCGTTACGCCTGGCGCCTGGTGATGGACGGCGAAGGCAGCCCCGACTGGGCTCTCTCCTTCACCACCCGCCCACGGCTCGAGCCTGAGGCCGCCCCACCGTCCGGCCCCGCTCCCGGCTAGAACGGGACGGTGCAGATCGGTGTCGTCCTTCCCCAGACCGAGATGGGTGGCGACCGGGGCGCCCTCCGGTCATACGCCCAGGCGGTGGAGGAGGCGGGCTACGCCCACATCCTCGCCTACGACCACGTGCTCGGCGCCGACCCGGCCATCCACTCCGGCTGGGCCGGGCCCTATGACCACCGCTCCACCTTCCACGAGCCCCTGGTGGCCTTCGGTTTCCTGGCTGGCGTGTGCTCGCTGGAGCTGGTCACCGGCATCATCATCCTGCCCCAGCGCCAGACGGTCTTGGTAGCCAAGCAGGCCGCCGAAGTCGACCTTCTGACCGGAGGGCGGTTCCGATTCGGCATAGGGCTGGGTTGGAATGCGGTGGAGTACGAGGCACTGGGGGAAGAGTTCTCCACTCGGGGCCGCCGGGTCGAAGAGCAGATCGACCTGCTCCGCCGGCTCTGGACCGAGCCGGTGGTGAGCTTCGAGGGGACGGACCACACCGTCACGGGGGCGGGCCTGGCACCCATGCCGATTCAGCGGCCTATCCCGATCTGGATGGGGGCCTCGTCCGAGCCGGCCCTGCGCCGGGCCGGCCGGCTGGCCGACGGATGGATCCCCTTGACCGGTACGGGAGAGGGACTGGAGAAGGCGGTGGCCGCCGTCCGTCAGGGGGCCCAGGAGGCGGGTCGGGACTACGAGACCATAGGTATGGAGGGCCGGATCGGTGTCAAAGCCGGGGAGCTCGACGCCGCCGCCCGCCGGGCTCAGCGGTGGGAGGAGGCCGGAGCGACCCACCTCTGCGTCAACACCATGGGTGGAGGCTTCGAGGGCATCGACGCCC
>DATLUK010000082.1:0-7879 GCA_035533195.1 Acidimicrobiales bacterium
GGCCACTCCGCTGCCCACCACATCACCGAGCACCCGGCGCAACTCCTCGGTCTCGTTGGAGTCGAGGCCGCTGCCCGGCTCATCGAGGAGGAGGAGCTTCGGACGGGTGCAGAGGGCCCGGCCCAGCTCCACCAGGCGCAGAAGCCCGGTCGACAGTTCCCCGGCGGGCATGTCCCGGGCCCAACCCAGGCCGAGGCGGGCCAGCGTCTCCTCCACGGCACCGACGACGTCCGGCTCATCGGGCTGGCGCAGGCTGAATACACCCCGGAGGATCCGGCCGGGCCGGGCCACCTCGGCGGCCACCTGGAGGTTCTGGAAGACGGTCATGTTGGTGAAGACCTCGAGGCGCTGGAAGGTGCGGCCCATGCCCAGCCGGGCCCGCACGTGGGGGTCCATTCCGGTCACGTCGCGCCCGTCGAACCAGATGCGGCCGGCGTTGGGCCGCAGCAGGCCGGTCAGGCAGTTGAACAGGGTCGTCTTTCCGGCGCCGTTGGGGCCGATCAGGGAGGTGACCCGGCCGGCCTCGGCCGAGAGGCTCACGCCACGGACCGCGGCCAGGCCCCCGAAACGGAAGGTCACGTCCTTGACCTCGAGCAGGCTCATCCGCTCACCCGCTCCCGGGGGGCCCGCCCGGCGTCGCCGGCGCTGGCGCCGGCCCGGCTCATGAGACGCGTGGCCAGGGCCGAGGGCGCCAGCCCCACCCGGGGGCGCACCGGCATCCTCCCGATGGCCTCACGCCGGCCGCCCGGGCCGCCGGCGCGCTGGGCGGCGGCCATGGCCCGCAGCGCCGGCTTGGGCACCACGTCGATGCGCCAGAAATGGCGGGCCACCCCGACCAGCGAGCCCCCGGGAAGGCTCCCGATGGCCAGCGCCAGGATGGCAAAGACGATGTCGGAGACCCCGGACTGCTTGACCACCACGCTTAGCATCACGAACAGAACGGCTCCGACCACGCTGCCGGCCAGTGAGCCGACCCCGGCCACCACCACCACCAGGAACCACAACAGGCTGGTATTGAGCGGGTCGAAGTACAGCCCGGAGAAGAGCTGTGCCTGTTCGGCCAGGAGGGCCCCCCCGATGCCGGCGATGAAGGCACTGATGGAGAAGATGAACAGCTTGTAACGGCGCAGGTCGATGCCGATCGAACGGGCGGCCGTCTCCGAGTCGCGCATGGCCGCCAAGATGCGACCCAGCCTCCCCCGGCGCAGGTTCCGCGCCAACCCCAGCATCAGCCCGACCCAGACCAGCTCGAAGTAATAGAAGGCGTGGTCACCGGCCAGGGACAGGCCAAAGAGACTGGGCCGAGCCATGGCGATGGTGCCCGATCCGACCACCAGGTTGTCGGTGAATATCAGGTTGTAGGACAGAAGGCCCATGGCCAGGGTCATGAGCCCGAGCAGCAGACCGCGGCGGTTGAGGACCGGGTAACCGGTGAGCAGTCCCATCACCATGGCGGCCAAGCCGCCGAGGAGCATGGCGAAGACCACCGGCACGTGGAACTTGGTGGCGGCGTCAGCAGCCACGAAGGCGCTGACTCCAGCGAAGCCGGCCTGGCCCAGCGAGATGTATCCGCAGAACCCGGTGATGCAGACGATGGAGATGAACACGATCAGCACCGCCAGCATGGTCTGGCCGTCCCCGATCGTGGCCGTGCCGAGAGCCCACGGCAGGGCCAGGGCGGCCAGCACCGCCAGCCCGGCCAGCACCGCCGGGGTCCGGCGGAGGCGGGTCCCGCCGCCCATTCCGGCCGAGATCAGTCCTCCCCGGCCATTGGTGGAGCCGCCCTCGTCCAAGCGGCGCAGCACCACCAGCGCCACCAGCAGGACCACGGCAGAGAGGTTCTGCTCCAGCTGGCCGAACAGGTAGGTGACCCAGGTGGGCAGGTGGAAGCCGAACCCCGGCACGACCCGGGGGTCGAAGTGGGTGAGCAGGCTGGAGGCGACTCCCAGGCCGACTCCGGTGGCGGCGGCCACCGGGAGGCTGGCCAGACGGGCCACCACTGCCACCGAGAAGGTTTCGAAGACCACCAGGAGGGTGAGGTGGTAGGGGTCGAGGTAGAACAGCGGGGCCACCAGGACCCCGGTCAGGCCGGCAAAGCCGCAGCCCAGGGCCCAGGCGAAGGCGGACACCCGGTTGGCGTCGATGGCCGCCAGTTGGGACAACTCCCGCCGATCGACCACCGCCCGCAGGTCCAGGCCGATGCGGCTGCGGCGGAACATCAGCCAGAGCAGGACGCTGATGACCGCCACCACCAGCACCACCGTCAGCTGATCCTCACCGATGCGCACCCCGCTGCCCAGGTCGAGGGCATGGTTGGACACGAGGTCGGGCGCGTTCTCGCGCACCTGTCCGGTCCAGATGGCGTACATGAGGCCTTCGAGGAGTAGGAACACCCCGATGACGGCTACCAGCCGCTCGGCTTGGGACGCCCCCCGGCGCTCCAGCGGCCGGAAGACGAAGCGCTCCAGCAGCAGGCCCAGGCCCGGGCCCACCACCAGGACGGCGATGGGGGCGGCCAGGCCGATGGGCACGTGCCACTGGGCGTTGAGCTGCCAGATGACGTAGGCGACCAAGACGGCCACCGCTCCGTAGGCGAAGTTGAAGACCCCGGTGGCCCGATAGGTGACCACCACTCCCATGCCGGCCAGGGCGTAGATGGCGCCAGCGGCCGCGCCGGCCACGATCAGTTGGAGCCAGAGGGAACCGGCGAAGGCTAAGACCACTTCAGCTGGACAGGACGGCGGGCTCGCAGATACGACAGGGCGACAGCCCCCGCTGTCCGATGGAGCGGGCCGTGACCGGCTCCACGCCGGACTTGTTGCGCATCATGGCGCAGCCGGCGGTGTGGAAGGTCGATCCCGTCGGGATGGCCACCAGGGATACCACTCCGTCCCGTTGTTCGGCCGGAGCGGAGGCCTCGGGATAGGCAAGCAGGACATCGCGTAGTTCGGCCACCATCTCTTCGAGACGCTCGACTCTGGTCGCCTCCCGGCGCAGCCACTCGGTTCCTATGAAGGCGGCGCCAATCCCCACCAGGGCGACGCCGCCCAGGCCGCCGGAGATGAGGTAGGGCAGCTGCTCGGCCACGATGGACTGGCCCGAGATCCCGTACCAGCCCAGGAAAATGACGAGGACTCCGAGGGCGGCCAGGACCCAGCCGATGACCGGCCGGACCGCGCCTCCGGCCCAGCGCCAGAACAGCGCGGGATCGGGCAGGTCTTCCCGGTCGGTGGCAGCACCACCGGGGCCAACCGCGGTCCCTGTCTCATCAGTCATGCTCTTTTCCTCCTGCTGGCTCCGTGTCCTCCCACCGTCCGCAGACCGGCTCCGGCGCCGATCAGCAAGGCGAAGAAGGCGAGGACGACAGAGAGGTAGATATAACCGAAGCGTCGACTGACCAAGGCGACCGCCAAGCCGGACCCCACTTGGGCCCTCACGGAGTGGCTGGTCCCGGAGTCCCCGGTCAGACCGGGGGCCGCCGGGGCCGGTCCCGGCTGCGCCAGGGCAGCGCCGGGAGCCGGTCCGGACGCCGAGGTCCCGGGCGATGACAGGGCCGGGGCGGATGCGCCGCCTGTCCCCGCACCACCGGTGACGGCCGTAACCGCCCCCGCCAAGGATGAGCCAGGCGGGTTGGCGGCTACCAACGAGGTGCACGCCGATCCCAGGGTGTAGTCACCGTTGTAGACGTCCCCGGCCACCGGCACGGCTTCCAGGTTGGTCGAGGTGTGAACGAACAGCCCGTCGGCCACGCGGCCCCCAGGAACGCTCTTGCCGCAACCCCCGAGCGGCTGAGGCGGATGGGCCGTCGCTCCCACCAGGGTCACCTGGGTCCCGGAAGCGGCCAGAGCCTGTTGGAGAGCGGCGTTGAGCGACTGCAGCGCCACTGATCCGGTGCCCTGACCGTCCACCGTGATCCCGTTCTGATCGATGGTGGCGGGGACCCCGGCCACGGTCACGTCGCTGACGGTCACATGGTCGGTGTGGGTGTGGACCTTCTCCCCGTCCCCGGTGGAGGAAGAGGTGGTCACGATGGAGCCGATCTGGATGATCCCGCCGAGGAGGCTGACCCCGGACAGATCGGTCTGCGCGTTGACGAGGAGGGTGGATCCGTTGAAGCGCTGGGACGTGGAGGCGGTCATGGACCGGACGGCCACCACCGCCGCGGAGGCCGGAGCGGCCTGGCTCCGGGTCATGCCGGCTTGAGCCGCACCGATCGGCACCGAGGGGTGGAGGAGCAGGGCGACCTCCTGGTCGAACCGGGCGCTGGCCATCGCCATCCGCTGGGCGATCGCCTGGCGGGCCGGCGCGGCCGGGGAGGTGGAGACAGAGGTCGTCCCCGGTGCGGCCCCGGGTGAGGAGAATCCCCCCGTCACGGCGTCGGAGGACACACCGCTGGTCGCGCTGGCGGCGGCATCGGCCGAGGCCGCCTGGGCCGAGGCCGGTTGACCCGGTCCGCCCACCGAGGTGGAGGCCTGCTGGCTGACGGTGGGTGGATTGCCCTCCGTCTCGACCGAGAGCGGATAGGTGGGCACGGATATGCAGTTCAGCTGGCAGATGAAGCTGGCCGGGTCCCCGACGGTCGGGCCGGGCCAGAAGGTGGAGGCCCGGGCGCTGACACCGTCGCGGCTGTAGGTGGTCAGTCCATCGGCGAAGGATCCGTAGAAGGGCTCGTAGACAGCGAAGCCGGCCTGGCCGTTCTCCTCTTCATGGATGGCGGCGGCCACCGCCGTGCCTGCGAAAACCGCCGGGCGATGGGCGGGGGCGTTGGCGAAGGCGGGAGCCAGCAGGGCTACGAGGCCCAGGGCCAGGGCGGACAGGCCGAGGACCCCGGACAGGCGCCGGCGGAGTTTGGACGTCGCCCTTGTCACCGCTCGGTCCCCACTGCACGTTCCCCCCGGAGCGGCGTCATCGACACCGTATCCCTCCGGACAAGGTTCGATGCGGCCGCGGAGGACTCCTGCCCGGGCGGTGGGCCGCTCAAGCTCCGGCCACTCAGGCTCCGACCGCTCAGGCTCCGGCCGAGGCCAGGGCCCGGGCGTTGCGCAGCGCCAGCGCCACCAGGGTCAGGGTCGGGCCATAGCCCGAGCCGGTCGGAAATGGCGAGGAATCGGCTATGAGCACGTTGGGAGCCTCGAACATACGGCCCCACTGGTCGCAGGACCCTCCGCTCGGCCCGTCGGCCATGCGGACGGTACCCATCACGTGCCGGGATGCGGGTATCGGGGAGATCGCCCCGCCGGAGTAGGGCATTCCAGGCCACGGGGAGGTCGCCACCATCGTCCAGTCAACGCCGGTGACTTCCAGAAGCTCGACCAACTGCTTGGAATAGTGGGCCGACGCCGCCAACTCATGGCGATGGGGTTGGTAGGTGGTGCGGGCCACTGGGACGCCACGCACGTCCCGGATCAACGGATCGAGATCCACCCGGTTGCCGGCCTGAGGCAGGTCCTCACCCTGCATGGTCAGCGCCACCATCCGCGCCCTCATGGACGAGTCCCGCATGGCGTCCTTGTGGCCAGGACCCCAGGAGTGGATCTTCGCCTCCAGAATCGGGTGTCCGGCTGCTCCGTGCTCGACCATTCCCCCTCGAATCCAGGGCAGGCCCGCCTCCTTGGCGGCCCGCTGGGAAGCCGGGTCGGCGATGAGATGGTCGTCATGCAGGTGGGTCACGGCCCGGCCCCGGTGGCCGTGGATGGGCCGGGGGGTGGCGCCCACCACGAAGGTCTGGAAGTGGAACATGACGTTGCGCCCGATCCAGTCGCTCTGGAAGCCAGACAACAGAAGCAGGCGGGGCGTCTCGAAGGCGCCGGCCGCCACCACCACGGCCCGGGCCGACTCGGTGCGCGCTGCACCGTCGGGGCCGATCAGCTCCACGCCGGTGGCCCGCCCATTGCGCACCAGGATCCGGGAGGCGAACGTCTCCGCCTCCAGCCGGCATCGGCCGCTGGCCAGGGCCCGCTGCAGCATGGCCACCGGGTCGCCCTTGGCGTGGATCGGACAGCCGAAAAAGGCACAGAACCCGCAGTTGTTGCAGGCCGGGCGACCGTCGTAGGGGACCGAGTTGGCAGCGGTGGGAGCCGGGTAGGGATGCAGGCCGATCCGCTCGGCAGCGGCGGTGGTGAGAGTGGCCACGTACATCGGCGCACCTGGTGGCATCGGGAACGGCCCGGAGCGCGGCGCCGCGAAGGGGTTGGAGCCCGCCTCCCCGGCAACACCGATCAGACGCTCCGCCTCGGCGTAGTAGGGCTCCATCTCCTCGTAGCCGAAGGGCCAGTCGGCCAGCGTCGCCCCGTCGATCGGGCCCCGCTCCGAAAGCAGCCGGAAGTCCTCCTCCAGGAAGCGGGGGGTCTTACCGTCGGCATGGACCCCGCCACCGCCCACCGTGGTGGGGATGCTGTTGACCTCTCCCACGTAGGCCCGGTCACCCTCGGCCTCGCTGGTGCGGAAGGTACGCGGCTCGAGGAAGGGGTCCGGTCCCAGGAAGTGCCGGCTCACGAACTTGATCTCATCGTTGCTGTAGTCACCGAGCAGCCGGCTGGGATCATCGGCGTCGATGAGATGGTTGCGCCCTTTCTCCACCAGCAGAACCGACCAACCCGCCTCGATCAGGGCCAGCGCGGCCGCCGAGCCGCCGGGGCCCGAGCCGATGACCACGGCATCGAAATCACGGCTGGGGTTCACTCCCGCGCTCACGGTTGGCTCACCTCGGCGTCGGTGTAGCCCGCCGGTTGCACATCGCCTTCGAATCCGATGTACCGCCACCCCACCAGGTCCCGGTTTCCCCCGTACTCGGGTGGACCGTACATCCCCTCACAGGCGTGCTCGTAGACCAGGTCGGTGAACTCCGCCACGCTTCGGAGCCGGTCGTCCTGGCCCTCCCCGTCCAGGTCGACAAAGTCCTCCCCCAGACGGGCCAGGCCCTCCAGGTAACGCTCCTGGAGTCCGATCACCGGCCCGTTGAACTCCCGCTCGGGCCGACCCCGGGACCCCTCGATGCGGGTGCGCCAGGCCAACTCATCCAGGGCGGAGAGGGGTGTGAAGGCGCCGAAGGAGGCCGCCCCTCCCCGGCGCCCCGAGAAGGGCCCCCCGGCCCAGATGCGGGGCGGGTCGAAGCTGAAGGCGCCGAGGAAGGTGTCGATGTAGTCGACCACGCCGGCCTCGCTGGCGCCGGCGTCGGCATCGGTGGGAATCAGCCGGGCGCACACGGCCCGGACGATCTCATACTGACGGTCGGAGAAGAAGACAGGCATAGCTCGGGGACCGTAGTACCCGGTCCGAGGCTCAGGAGCCGTCGGCGCTGAAGGCGGTGGGAAGCCAGCCGAGGGTGTAACAGGTGTTGGCCCCGGCCACGGTCACGAAGGTCCCGGCCGCGTCGTTCCACTGGGCGATGGAGTCACAGGCCGGGGCGGGCTTGCTGTAGTTGAGCGGAGCCCAGGCCTCCGGGGACATCAGGCCGTGGAAGGTGTAGCCGGGTCCGCCGGCCTGGGGTTGCTTCCAGGAATCGAGCCATTTCGTGAAGCCGGACCGGGTCACCTTTGCCCCCATGGAGGAGACGGCGTCACCGAAGAGGATCCCGAGGGCGTAACCGTCGAGGGCCCACTGATGCATAGCGGCGGTGGGCTCGTAGGTGGACATGGCCTGACGGAACTGGGCCACCACCGGGTTGGACGTGTCGGAATACGGCGCCGAGCTGTCGGCGGAGTAGACCGAGTCCCGGCATGGAGAGCTCCACTGCCCGACGGACTGGCCGAACACCTCAACGGTGGAGACCTTGGCCTTCACCGTGAAGCCCTGGCGGTCCATAGCCGCGCACAGCTTCTCGTTGCCGGCCACGTCCATGGCGTCGTAGACCGAGTCGACCTTATCGGCCCGCATGTTG
>DATLUK010000083.1:0-3325 GCA_035533195.1 Acidimicrobiales bacterium
CCAGCGGCTCTGGCCTCCGGGCATCCGTCCGGTCGCCTCCGCCGCCGCCCAGGCCCCCCAGGGATGACCGTCCAGGGAGTCGGTCCGGTAGGTCTGCAACTCACCGACCAGCTCCCGGCGCCGGGCGGCGGTGAAGGAAGCAGTTACGCCGACGTGGTGGAGAGTGCCCTGGGCGTCGAAGAGGCCGAGCAACAGCGAGCCCACGATGCCGCCGGACTTGTACCAGCGGAAGCCGGCCACCACGCAGTCCGCCGCCCGCTCGTGTTTGACCTTGGCCCACACCCGCTCTCCCTCCCGGTAGGGACCGTCCGGCTTCTTGGCCACCACTCCGTCCAGGCCGGCCCCTTCGAAACGGTCGAACCAGTCCCGGGCCACGTCGGGGTCGGTGGTGGCCGGGGTGACGTGGATAGGCGGCCGGGCGGTCGCCAGCGCCTCGACCAGGCGCCGCCGCCGCTCGCCAAAGCCCAGCGGGCGCAGGTCCTCCTCGTCCAGGGCCAGCAGGTCGAAAGCGACGAAGGACGCCGGAGTGCTGGCAGCCAGCATCCGCACCCGGGACTCGGCCGGATGGATGCGCTGGAGCAGGGAGTCGAAGTCGAGGCCGGATGCTCCGGCTATGACCACCTCACCGTCCATCACACAGCGCTCGGGCGCCTCCCCCAGGATGCTCTGCACCAGCTCGGGGAAGTAGCGGGTGAGCGGGCGTTCGTTGCGACTGCCCAATTCCACTTCATCCCCATCCCGGAAGACGATGCAGCGGAAGCCGTCCCACTTGGGCTCGTAGATGAGGCCGTCGGAGACCGGGAGGGTCCGGGACAGCTTGGCCAACATGGGGCTGACCGGCGGCTGCACCGGGAGGTGCATATCGGCCCCGTTCAGTCCGGGCCGGCCCCGCAGGCCGATCCACACGGGACCAGGCCGATGTCGTCCAGGGCCAGGCGAGCCGGGCCCGAGGCTGCCCGCAACTCACGGCGCCAGTACGACTCGTCCGTAACCTCGGCGCCGCCGTCCCGGGCGCTGCCCAGCACTCCGGCAAAGTGACCGTCCGCCTCCTCGAAGCTGTGGAACCACTTCGGCCCGTCCTGGCCCAGACCCTGGCTGCTCACGGAGTAGTGATGGCGCACGGCGATGTTCTTACCACCGCCGGGGGCACACTGGGGTCATGCTCCTCAAGGTCGTGCGCTACGAAGTCAAGAACCGGGTCGGGGTCATAACCCTCAACCGACCGGAACGGCTCAACGCCTGGACCGGGCGGATGCACACCGAGTACCGCTGGGCGCTGGCCCAGGCCGACGCCGATCCCGCCGTTCGGGTGATGGTGGTGACAGGCGAGGGGCGGGGGTTCTGCGCCGGGGCCGACAGCGCCGCCCTGGAGGGCCACGCCGGCCGCGGCGGCTATGACCCCGGCACCCCCGATGACATCCCCCGACCCGGCTTCGGCGTGGACGCCGAGTTCGATCACGACTTCGCCTACCACTTCGGGCTGACCAAGCCGACCATCGCCGCCATCAACGGGCCCGCCGCCGGGGTGGGCCTGGTGCTGGCCTGCTACTGCGACCTGCGTTGGGCGGCGGCCGGGGCCAAGCTCACCACCTCTCACGGCCGGCTCGGGCTGCCCGCCGAATACGGGCTGTCCTGGCTCCTTCCCCGGCTCATAGGCCTGACCCGGGCCAACGACCTCCTTCTCTCCAGCCGGGTGGTGCTGGCCGAGGAGGCCCTGCAGATGGGCCTGCTCAACGGGGTGGTGGCCCCGGATGACCTGATGCCGGTGGTACTGGCCTACGCCGGCCAACTGGCCGAAGGAGTCTCGCCCGCTTCGCTGCGGGCCACCCGCCAGCAGGTCTATCGGGACCTGCACGGCGGAGTCGGTGCCGCGGTGGAGGACGCCGGGCGGCGGCTGGGCCTGATGATGGGCGAACCCGATTTTGCCGAAGGAGTATCCGCCCTGGTGGAACGGCGTTCCCCCCGCTTCCCCGATCCGCCCCCCGGGCGGGGCTGAGTCCCGGCCCTCGTCCCGGCCGGCTCCGAAACCCCGCCTCCGGTCCCGGCCGGCCCCGGAGCCTCCCGGCTACCATGCGCCGGCCCAAGGGGGGGATCATCGGTTGATCGAGAGCATGCGGCGGGCAGCCGACCGGACACCGGGCGGCCGACCGGCCGCACAGGTCGTCGGGTGGGGGGCGGCGGCTCTCATCGTCTGGGGGGTTGCCAACGCCGTACTTCCCTCCGGCGTGCCGGTCGGAGTCGTCCTGTGGGGAGCGGTACTGGGCGCCCTGAGCGCCCTGACAGCCATGGGCATCGTGCTGGTCTACCGGTCCAGCCGGATCATCAACTTCGCCCAGGCCGACATCGGAGGCCTGGCCGCCGCCATTGCCGTGGTCATGGTGGCCGGTTGGCACGTGTCGTACTTCCTGGCTCTGCCCATCGGCCTGGCCACCGCCCTGTTTACGGGGTGGCTCATCGACGTGGTGGTGGTCCGCCGCTTCTTCAACGCCCCCCGGCTGATCCTGACGGTGGCCACCATCGGCATCGCCCAGATCCTCGGCGGCCTGGAGATCGGGCTGCCTTCCCTCTTCGCCCATCTCCAGCCCTTGACCACCTTCAAGACCCCTTTCCACCTCCGCTTCGGCCTGTTCCCGTTCATCTTCACCGGGGACCACATCCTCGCCCTGGTGGTGGTGGCCGTGGCACTGGGTGGACTGGCCTGGTTCTTCCGCCGGTCCGACACCGGCATCGGGATCCGGGCGGCGGCGGACTCCGCCGAGCGGGCCCTCCTGCTCGGCATACCGGTGCGCCGGCTGTCCACCATCACCTGGATCCTGGCCGCCGGCCTGTCCGGGGTGGCCTCCATGCTCTCGGCGCCGATACTGGGCCCGAACCTGGGCGGGGTCAGCGGCCCGGAGAGCCTGTTGGCTCCGCTGGCGGCGGCGGTCATCGCCCGCATGGAGAGCTTGCCTGTCACCCTGGCCGCCGGCATCGGTATCGGCATCTTCCAACAGGCCGTCTTCTGGAACTACCCCCGCTCCTCCACCGTCGATCTGGCCCTGTTCCTTCTCATTACCGTCGCCCTGCTGCTCCAGCGCAAGCGCCTCTCGCGGGTGGACGACCGGGGCCTGGGCGGGTTCGTATCGGTCAAGGAGGTGCGGCCGACGCCTGGCGTCCTGGCCGGCCTGCCCGAAGTACAAACGGCCCGGATGGTGGCCTGGCTGATGGCGGGCGTGATCGTGGTGATCGTCCCCCTGTTCCTCAACAACTCGAAGCTCACCCTGATCGCCTACATCGCCATCTACGGGATCCTGGCCATGTCCCTGCTCATCCTCACCGGTTGGAG
>DATLUK010000084.1:0-2444 GCA_035533195.1 Acidimicrobiales bacterium
GAGATGGCCGAGGCCTACGAGGCCAGCCACGGCCACGCCCCCTCGGACTGGCTTCGGTCCCAGATGTCGTCCTGGGCCACCCTACAGACGAGACAGAAGAAAGAGGGTGCCGAGACCACCGAGGAGGCGCTGGCCCGGTGGTCGGCGGAGACCAAGGAGCACCTGGACACGACGCTGCGCGACGTGTGGTTGGCGGCCACCGACAACCGGCTGTTCGACGACTCCGTGCTGGCGGAGATGGATCCGCCCGACGACGAAGCGGTCGTCAGCTCGGCGCTGATCGAACTGGAGGAGAGCCACTCCACCTGGACCCGCTACGACCTGGCCCGGGCCGTGACCAGACAGCTCGGGGTCGTTTCCGGCGCCGATCCTGATGACTTGTTGGCCCGGATCGACGCCCTTGTGGAGTCCGCCGTCGGGTCCCACGCTACCGAGCTCGGCGTGGTCGGACTGAGCCTCCCCGACGCCTTCTGCGTCCCCGACCGGCTCCGCCGGAGTACCGATGGAGGCTCCGTCTACCGCCAGCACGGGGCCGAGCGCTACACCACCACCGGGGCCCTCTCCGCCGAGCGGCGAGTGCTGGCCGCCGCCCAGCGCACCGATGGCCCCAGGGTCACGTCGCCGCGGGCCGGGCAAGTGCTGGCCGAGGCGGGACTGGGCCTGGATCAGGACTTGGTGGTGCGCGAGGTGCTGGGCTCGGGTCGGATGGCGCAGAGTGTTCTCGGCCCCGCGGGGGTGGGCAAGACGTATGCCATGGCCACCCTGGCCCGGGCCTGGCGCACTGGAGGCGGGAGAGTCCTCGGACTGGCGCCATCGGAGACGGCGGCCCGGGTGCTGGGACGAGCGGCCGGCATCCCGGCGCTGAACACCGCCAAGGTGATCTGGGAGCACGCCCAGCGGGACAACTCCCAGCGCGACAAGAACTGGTCCGCCGCCTATGGGCTATCCCCAGGCGACCTGTGGATACTCGACGAGGCGGCCATGGCGTCGCGAACCGACATCGACGCGCTGGTCGGATTGGTCAGCAATGCCGGGGCGAAGTTGGTGCTGATGGGCGACGACCACCAGCTGGATTCGCCCGAGGCCTCGGGCGTGTTCCGCATGCTGGTGGAGCGGATCGGCGCCGCCCAGCTGGGCGAGGTCAGACGCTTCTCGACGCCCTGGGAGGCGGCGGCCAGCCTGCGGCTGCGGGGCGGCGATGTCCGGGTCCTGGAGGACTACGAGCTGCGGGGCCGGATCACCGGCGGGGAGGCAGACGACATGGAAGCCGCCGCCCTGGAGGGGGCCCTGGCCGACTGGGCCCGGGGCCAGGACGTGCTCCTGTTGGCCGACACCAACGAGGCCGCTGCCGTGCTCTCCGAGCGGTTCCGCGCCGCGCTGGTGGGCCTGGGAAGAGTGGACGACGCCGCCACCGTGGCTCTGGGCGACGGCAACATGGCCGGGGTCGGCGATGTGGTCGTCACCCGCCGCAACGACCGGGGGCGGCCCACGACGGAGGGCACGTGGGTAGCCAACCGAGACCGCTGGGCGGTGATGGCCGTGACCGCCGAGGGACTCAGCGCCCGGCGGGTCGGTGGTGACGATGTCGTCGAACTCGACGCCTTCTACCTATCCCAATGGGCCCAACTCGGATACGCCGGGACCGTTCATTCCTCCCAGGGCCAAACGGTGGACGCCTGCCATGCGTTGGTCACTTCGAGCACCTCCAGGGCGGGGCTGTACGTGGGCCTCACCCGGGGACGACAGGCCAACTACGCCTACGTCGTCACCGTCCGCCCCGAAGGCGCCGATGCCGACGGCCCCGAAGCCGATCCACTCGAGGTCCTGGCCGGCGTGGTGAGCCGGGAGGACGATCCACTGGCCCGTTCGGCGCTCGACGTGTCCGGCGAGGAGGAGCGCCGCCGGGTTGGACTGGACCGGCTGTTCCCAATCTGGGGAGACCTGTTGGCCGAGGCGGGCCGGGCTCGCTGGGCCGACGTGCTGGCCCAAGGAGTCGATCCCTCCTTGGCCCGGGCCACCGTGGACTCCCCGGGCTGGGGCGCCCTGGCGGCTCGCCTACGGGCCATCGAGGCGGCCGGTGCCGATGCCGGGGCCGCGCTCCTGGAAGCCACGCGGCTACGGGGTCTGGAGGACGCCTCTGACATCGCCGCGGTCCTGCACTGGCGCCTCCGCCGGGCCGAGTCCGCCGCCCGGGTGGTGCTGGGTCCGTCCTTCGCCGAACTCACGCCGGCATATGGCGGCGACCTGGACGCCGTGATGGCCGAGGTGGCGGGGGCCATGGACGCCCGGATGGCCGCGCTGGCAGAGGCGGTGGCCACGGATGCTCCGCCCTGGGCGAGCGAGCTCGGGCCACGACTCGATGGCGAGGACGCCGCCTGGACGGCCGGCGCCGAAGCGGTAGCCGGCTACCGGGAGGCGTTCGGCTGGGACGATCCGGCTGACCC
>DATLUK010000085.1:0-2517 GCA_035533195.1 Acidimicrobiales bacterium
TGCTTGCGCTGGGCCAGTCGCTGGTCCAACTCATCCAGATCCATCTCTCGCAACTCTTCGGTGTGGGACGGCATCAGGCCTCCACCTGGACTTCCTCGGAGCGGACCACGAAGCGGGCCTTGATCGGCAGCTTCTGGATGGCGCGCTCCATGGCCGACTTGGCCAGTTCCTCGGTGACGCCGCCGAGCTCGAACATGATGCGGCCGGGCTTGACCACGGCCACCCAGTGCTCCGGGTTGCCCTTGCCCGAACCCATGCGGGTCTCGGCCGGCTTCTGGGTGACGGGCTTGTCCGGGAACACCCGGATCCAGACCTTGCCGCCTCGGCGGACGTGACGGGTCATGGCGATTCGGGCCGCTTCGATCTGGCGGGCGGTGATCCAACCGGGCTCGAGGGCCTGGATGCCGAAGTCACCGAACCCGACGGTGGTGCCGCCCTTGGCGGCGCCGCTCATGCGACCGCGCTGCTGCTTGCGGTGCTTGACCTTGCGGGGCATCAACATCGCTCAGTCACTCTCCTTGCGGAAGTGAGGAGCCTCGTGGTGCTCGTCGCGGGTGCGACGCTCGATCTCCTCCTCCTCGGCCAGGATGCGCTCGAGTTCGGGGTCGATGGTGGCGCCCAGGGGTTCGGCCACGGCCTCGCCGGCGGTGGCACCCGTGGCCTCCCCGGCCTCCCCGGCCTCCCCGGCCTCGCCCGGTTCGCCCTGCTCGGGACGACGCCGGCCGCCGCCGGCCGAGACGACCCGGCGGGGACGGGTCTGGCCCGAGGTCTCCCCCACGGCCATAGCCGCCTCCCGGGTGATCTTCTCCTCGGAGGAAACCTTGTACGGGAGGATGTTGCCCTTGTAGATCCAGACCTTGACGCCTATGCGGCCATAGGTCGTCTTGGCCTCACGGAATCCGTAATCGATGTCGGCCCGGAGGGTGTGCAGGGGAACCCGGCCCTCACGGTAAGACTCCCGACGGGACATCTCGGAGCCGCCCAGTCGGCCGGCGCATTGGACCCGGACGCCCTGAGCGCCGGCCTTCTGCACCGTCTGGATGGCTCGCTTCATGGCCCGGCGGAAGCTGACCCGGCCGGCCAGCTGGTCGGCGATGCCCTGGGCAATGAGGGCGGCGTCGAGCTCGGGCTGCTTGATCTCCTGGATGTTGAGCTGGATCTTGGCGTTGCCGGTCATCTTGGCCAGGTCGGTCCGCAGCCGGTCGGCCTCGGCACCACGGCGGCCGATGACGATGCCTGGCCGGGAGGTATGGACATCCACCCGGAGGCGGTCGCGCGTCCTTTCCACCTCGATGCGGCTCACGGCCGCCCGCTCGAGCTGGGTCGTCAGGTAGTTGCGGATCTTCCAGTCCTCGACGACGTATTCCTTGTACTCACGGTCGCTGTACCACCGGGACTTCCAGTCGGTGGTGACGCCGAGACGGAATCCGTAGGGATTTACCTTCTGGCCCATTACTCGCCTTCCTCAGTGCTCTCGACGGGGCTGGCCCCGCCGGGCTCGGTGCTGCTCTCCTCGGCCGATGCGGTCGGCTCCTCCTGGGCCGACGGCGGCAGCGCCGTCAGCTCCTCGGGAGTAGCTGACTCAACCGCGGCCACGGCCGCCGCCTGCTCATCGGCAATGCCCTCTTCGGCCTCGATCTGGGCGGCTTCGACCCAGTCGGCCGGCAGCTCCTCCAGCTCGGCGTGATCGGCCCCGCTCGGACGCTGGGACTGGCGTTGTCCCGCCACCCGGCGGGCGCGGCGGGTGGCCAGATCGGCGGCATGGCGGGCCCGGACCCGCTGCAGGCGGTCCTCCGGGAGCCGGCTGACGATCACGGTCACGTGGCAGGTGCGCTTGCGGATGCGGCTGGCCCGGCCCCGGGCCCGGGGCCTCCAGCGCTTGATGGTCCCGCCCTCATCGGCGTAGCACGTGGAGACAAAAAGTTCCTCGGGGTCCATCTGGTCGTTGTTCTCGGCGTTGGCCACGGCCGAGGCCAGCAGCTTGCCTACTTCGTGAGCGGCGTCGCGCTCGCTGAAGCGGAGGATCTCGGCGGCCAGACCGACCTCTTTGCCCCGGATGATGTCGAGGACCTCACGGACCTTGTAGGCCGACATGCGGCTGTGGCGCAGCACGGCCCGGGTGCCGGGCGTCTCGTTGGTCTTGGGACCGGACATCAGCGTCGACCTGCCCTCTCCTGGCCGGCGTGGAAGCGGAACGTCCGGGTGGGGGCGAACTCACCCAACTTGTGCCCGACCATGGACTCGGTCAGATACACCGGCACATGCTTGCGCCCGTCGTGGACGGCAATGGTGTGGCCGACCATGTCGGGGATGATGGTGGAGCGACGCGACCAGGTCTTGATCACCCGCTTCTCGTTGCGGCTGTTCAGGTCGTCAACCTTCTTGAGCAGATGGTCGTCGACGAAGGGGCCCTTCTTGAGGCTACGCGGCATTGGCCCTGCTCCCTATCGCCTGGCGCCGCGCTTGCGGCGCCGGCGGATGATCAACTTGTCGGATTCCTTGCGCAGGGCGCGGGTG
>DATLUK010000086.1:0-7585 GCA_035533195.1 Acidimicrobiales bacterium
CCGAGGTGCTCATCGGCAGCATCACCCTGCCGGTCATCCTGCCCGCGGTGGTGTGTTCGGGTATCGCCACCGGGGTGGCCTGGGCCTACCTGCCGACCAGCGCCACCTATGTGGACATCCCGCAGTACCGCTTCAGCGCCACCCTGATGGTCTGGGCCCTGCTGGCCGGCCCGGTCATCGGGCTGCTAGCCAGCGCCTTCATCCGCCTCATCGGCTGGGTGTCCCACCACCGGGCATCTGGCCGGGCCGTCCTCCTGGCCCCGGCCGGGACCTTCCTGGTCCTCGGCGTGGCCGGCATCGCCTACCCCCAGCTCTTCGGCAACGGCAAGGGGATGGCCCACGACGCCTTCCTGGGGGCCGGCAGCTTCGCCCTCCTCGGAGCGCTGTTCATCCTCAAGCCGCTCATGACGGCGCTGTGCCTTGGCAGCGGCGCCAGCGGCGGGCTGTTCACCCCTGCCCTCAGCACCGGGGCCGTCTTCGGCGCCCTGCTCGGCCTGGCCTGGTCCCTGGCCTGGCCCGGGTCCCCGGTGGGGTCCTTCGCCATGGTGGGGGCGGCGGCCATGATCGGCGCCTCTATCCAGGCCCCCTTGGCCGGGGTGGCCCTGGTCCTGGAGCTGACCCACGCCGGCTTCGGCATCATGGTCCCGATGATGGCGGCCACCGGCCTGGCCACCCTGGTGGCCCGCCACGTGGACGGCTATTCGATCTACTCGGCCCGCCTACCTGCCCGTTCCTGACCCGGCCGGGATCGGCCGGGATCGGCCGGGATCGGCCCCGGGCGCCTAAACGGTGGCGGCCGTCCGGGCGAAGTGGGCGATGCTCGATGCCGTCTCCCGGCTGATGTCGGGGCAGAAGACGGGAAAGATCTCGGTGCCGTGGATGGTGCCCATTACCTGCCGACAGCGGGTCTTGACCCCACTGCGCAGGAGCAGGCGGTAGAAGTTGATGCCCTCATCCCGCAGGGGATCGCACTCGTTGACGCTGATGACGGTAGGCACCAGGCCGGTGACGTCCTCCTCGGTGGCGAAGCCGGGCCAGGCCAGAGGGTCGCCCGCCTCGAAGGCCTCTATGCCGTAACCCGTGGCCCCCCGGTTGTTGTGCAGATCCAGGAGGATCCCGTTGTTCTCCACCGAGGACGGGCTGTCCGGAGCCGGCCACTGTCCGGCTATGTAGGGACAGAGCGCATACAGACCGCTGATCAGACCCAGGTCCCCGTCCTTCTTGAGCCGCAGGCCCGTGGCCAGGGTGAGGTTCCCCCCGCCGCTCTCACCGGCCACGATGATGCGGCCCGGGTCGATGCCCAGCTCGGCGTGGTTGGCCACCACCCATTTGAGGCCGGAAACGCAGTCATTGAGGCCGGCCGGGTATGGGGCGACCTCCTCGGCCGAGGAGGCGACCACGGAGTTGCGGAAGTCCACCATGGCCACGGCCACACCCTGGCCGGCGATCAACCGGCCCCAGGCCCGATAGTTCCCGTCGTAGCAGGACATCGACGCCATCCCACCGCCGTGGATGTAGTAGACGCAGGGCAGCGGATCGGTTCCTTCGGGACGAATGAAGCGGATGTTGATCTTGTTGCCATCCGGTTCCGACGCCACGGCGTGCTCGGTCACCGTCAGGCCCTCCGAGGGAGCGACCTCCTCACTGTCGGCCGCTTCCATGAAGGCCGTCATCATCTGACGCATGGCCTGGGCCGCTTCGCTGCTGGCCTCGGCCAACAACTCGTCCCGGCTCTGGACCGACCCCAGCGGTGGGCGATCGGGGAAGGCTCCCAGCACCGCCTTGATCCTCGGATCGATCCTCGGATCCTCATTGATCTTGTTGGACATCCCAGCCCCCTCTCGACTGGTCCTGACCCTATCCGCCGGGGCCGAGTCCCGAGCGGCGCGTGGCCCGGGTCAGACAGGGGGTGCCGTGAATCCCGGACCGGCCGCCTCGTCCATCAGTTCGGCCACGCGCAACAGGCGCAGATCTCCCAGATAGGGCCCGACCACCTGCACGCCGACCGGAAGGCCGCCCGGCGTCGGGCCGGCCGGAAGGGTGACCACGGGCAGCAACACCGAGCCGATGGCGGCGCACCAGGCCAGCACCAGAAGATGGGGCACCGCCGTGCCGTCGACATCCAGGCTGCGCTCGGCCAGGGTCCGTTCCGTGTCGTGGGGGAAGGCGGCCGTCGGCATCACCGGTGCCAGCACGGCATCCCAGTCAGCAAAGAACTCATCCCATGCTGCCCGCTCTCGTAGGCGCCGGTCACTGGCCAGGGCCCAGGTGCGGTAGCGGCTGACCAGAGCCCGGGCCGAGTTGGTCATCGGATCGTCCCCGGGCGCGCTGTCGAACTCGGTGAAGCTGGCGAAGACGTCATCGGGCAGGGTGATCCCGATGATCGGCAGCACCAGGTCCTGCCACGACCTGAGGCCGTCGGCCAGAGGCACCGGCAGCTTCACCGGCTCCACCGTGGCTCCGGCTCCGACCAGCCGAGCCGCCAGGCCCGACAGGCTGTCTCTGACCTCCTTCGCCACCGGCAGGAGGTCGGCGCCCTCGCTGAAGACGGTGGCGATCCGCAGCTTGGACACATCGGTGATCGGCGGGCCGGGGTCGAGCTCCAGACGCCAGGCCCGAGCCTCTTCGGGCACGGGACCGGCGATAACCGAGAAGGCCCGGCGGAGATCCGAGAGGCTGCGGGCGAGTGGGCCGCCAGAGTTGACATCGGCCTCGATGAGAGTCCCGGGCGGGCCGGGGATGTGGCCGCGACTGGGAACGATCCCCCACGAGGGCTTGAGCCCGTAGACGCCGTTGAAGTGGGCGGGGCTTCGGATCGATCCGCCTATGTCGCTGCCCAGCTCGAGGGGCGTCAGCCCGGCGGCCAAGGCGGCGGCGGCCCCTCCGGAGGAACCGCCGGTGGTCCGGGAGGTGTCCCAAGGGTTGTTGCTCACGCCGTAGACCTCGTTGTAGGTCTGGAAGTCACCGGCGTAGAGTGGAACGTTGGTCTTTCCGAACACAATGGCCCCGGCCGCCTTGAGCCGGGCCACGGTCAGGGCGTCGGTGGAGGGCACATGGTCACGGAGCTCAGGGGCTCCGGCCGTGGTGACCAGGCCCTCGGTCTCCCACACGTCCTTGACGGTCATGGGCAGCCCGTGGAGGGGCCCCAGGCTGTCACCGGCCGCCCGGGCGGCATCGGCCCCATCGGCGGCCAAGCGGGCCCGGTCGGCGTCGAGGGCCACCACAGCGTTGAGGGCCGGATTGATCCGATCGATGCGGGCGAGAAGATGCTCCAGGAGCTCGCGGCTCGAAAGCGAGCGCTCCTGCATCGCCCCCAGAAGCTGATCCACGGTGGCGTAGTCGAGGTCCATCGGGTGCCACGGTAACAACGGGCTCCGATTCATGAGCGAGACTGCAGGTCTAGCTCCGGCCATCTCCGGCCGGGCACGACGTCACAGGAGACGCGCTGATGGGTATCGCAGTCGGAGACGGCATCCCCGATGTCGAGGTGCGCACCATGGGTCCGGAGGGCCCCCAGCCGGTCAGCACGGGTGAGGTGCTGGGGAAGGGTCGGGTGGTTCTCTTTGCCGTGCCGGGTGCCTTCACCCCGGGCTGTTCGAAGATCCACCTGCCGGGCTTCGTGGAGCAGGCTTCGGAACTCAAGGGCAAGGGAGTCGACCGCATCGTGTGCGTGTCGGTCAACGATGCCTGGGTTATGCAGGCTTGGGGCGAGTCCCAGGGCGTAGGAGAGAACATCCTCATGCTGGCGGACGGCAACGCCGAGTTCACCCGGGCCATGGGACTGGAGATGGACGGGGCCGGGGCCGGGCTGGGCCTGCGTTCCAAGCGCTACGCCGCCATCATCGAGGATGGCCGGGTGACCAGCCTGGAGGTCGAGTCCAAGCCGGGCGTGGATGTCAGCTCCTGCTCGGCCGTGTTGAGCCGGCTCTAGGCCGGAGGGTCCGACCGAGGAGCGACGTGAACGGCCCGGGAGTGCCGATGGGTGGGCCGGGTTTCGATGGGCCCGCCTATCAGGATCGCTTCGATGAACTCGCCCGCCAGGGCCTCGACATGCACGGGGAGGCCGATCTGGTGGCTTCCTTCCATCCCGTCACCGTCCTGGACGCCGGTTGCGGAACGGGCCGGGTGGCTATCGAACTGGCTCGGCGGGGCATCGACGTGATCGGGGTCGACCGGGACGAGTCCATGCTGGCCGAGGCCGGGCGGCTCGGCCCCGACCTCGAATGGACCCGGGCCGACCTGGCCGGGCTCGATCTCGGACGGAACTTCGATCTGGTCGTCCTGGCCGGGAACGTGCCGCTGTTCACGCCTCCGGCCGACCGGGAGTCGATGGTGCGCGCCTGTGCCAGTCACGTGGCCCCCGGCGGCCGGCTGATGGCGGGGTTCCAGCTGGACCGTGGCTATTACCTGTCTGCCTACGACGCCGCCTGTTCGGCCGAGGGGCTGGAGGCCGAGGAACGGTGGTCGACCTGGGACCGGGCCCCTTTTTCTCCAGGGGACGGTTACGCCGTCTCAGTGCACCGGCGGCCCTCCTCCCGCTAGCTTCGGCCCCGCAGCCGACCCATCGGGCGGGTAGCAAGGGGGAAGACGTATGACAGAGGTCAGCGCACGGGCACAGGCCCGGGCCTGGGTCGAACAGAACTGGGACCTCGACCTCACCCTGCGGGAATGGTGGGGGCGGCTGGCCGAGGCCGGCTGGGCCTTCCCCACCTGGCCCCGGGGCTACGGCGGACAGGGGCTGAATCCGGCCGAAGCCCGGGAGGTGAGCGAGGTGCTGGCCGGAGCGCGCGCCGTGGCCCCGCCGGGGGGACTGGGACAGATGATGGGCGGGCCGGTCATCATCGAGCACGGAAGCGACGCCCAGAAGGATCGCTGGCTCCTGGCTCTGGCATCCGGCCGGGAGTCATGGTGCCAGCTCTTCAGCGAGCCCGGTGCCGGCTCGGACCTGGCCAGCCTCCAGACCCGGGCTCTCAGGGACGGGGACGTGTGGATCGTCAACGGCCAGAAGGTGTGGACCTCCGGGGCTCGGACGGCGGACCGGGGGATGCTGGTGGCCCGCACCGACCCCGACTCGCCCAAGCACAAGGGGGTCACCTACTTCATCTTCGACATGGATCAACCCGGGGTCGACGTCCGGCCGCTCAAGCAGATGGACGGAGGGGCCACCTTCAACGAGGTGTTCTTCACCGACGCCGTCGTCCCCCACGACCAGGTGGTGGGCTCGGTCAACAACGGCTGGATGGTGGCGGTCTCCACCTTGGCCTACGAGCGTCAGGGCATCGGCGGTGGCCGGAGCGCCGGCGGAATCATGGCCGGTGGCCCAGGCGAGAAGAACGGGGCCTTGGACCGCAAAGTCGGCGATCTGATCCAGGCCTCCCAGCAGACCCAGGGCGAGCAGGCGGCCATGATGGCGGCCCAGTCGTCCGGGGCTCTAGCCGACCTAGCCCGCAGTTTCGGCCGCCAGGACGACCCGGTGATCCGCCAGCGCCTGATGCGCATGCAGGTCCAATCCGAGACCCACCGGATCAACGGGGCCCGGGCCCGGGCCGCCGCCCAGGCCGGGCGCATGCCCGGTCCCGAGGTCTCCACGGGCAAGCTCATCACCTCTTCCCTGGGCCGCCAGGCCCGGGATCTGAGCCTGGAGATCGAGGGGCCCCACGGGATGCTGGTCGGCCCCGACGCCCCCGAGGACGGTCGCTACCAGCAGATGGGCCTGCGGGTTCAGTCCGGTTCCATTGCCGGAGGCACCGACGAGATCCAGCGCAACATCATCGGTGAGCGGGTGTTGGGACTGCCCCGTGAGCCCCAGGTCGACCGGGAGCAGCCCTTCCGCGACCTCAAGGTCGGAACCCAGAAGTCAACCAACGAGTGATCAGGAGAGCAGAGACATGAGTCTGGAAGGAAAAGTCGCGGTCGTAACCGGCGCCAGCCGGGGGATCGGTGAGGAGATCGCCAAGCGCTTTGCCGCCGACGGCGCGCTGGTGGCCGTCAGCGCCCGCACGGTGGAGGAGGGCGACCATCAGTTTTCGGGCAGTATCACCACCACGGTGCGGGCCATCACCGACGCCGGCGGTCACGCCATCGCCATACCCGCCGATCTCAGCAAGGCCGAGGACCGGGCCCGCCTGCTCGAAGCCACCGAGAAGGAGCTGGGCCCCATCGACATCCTTGTCAACAACGCCGCCATCACCTACTTCGAGCCGGTGGACCGCTTCAGCGAGAGCCACTACCGGCTGATGTTCGAGGTGCAGGTGCGGGCTCCGTTCGAGATGGCCCAGAAGGTGCTGCCCGGCATGCGCGAACGCAAGTCCGGCTGGATCCTCAACATCTCCTCCGGCGCCGCCCGCCATCCCCAGGGCCCGCCCTACCCCACCGGCATGAGGGGCGGTACCGTCTACGGAATGTGCAAGGCGGCGCTGGAACGGTTCACCACCGGACTGGCCGCTGAAGCCTGGGCCGACGGCATCGCCGTCAACGTGCTGTCCCCGTCGGGGCTGGTGGCCACGCCGGGTGTGGTCCACCACGGCCTCAACCGGGGAGTGCCCGAGGACCGCCTGGAGCCGCCCCAGGTGATGGCGGCGGCGGCCTACGCCCTCTGCACGGGCGACCCTGCCACCCTGACAGGCAGGGTCACCTACGCCAAGCCCATTCTCGAGGAGCTGGGCCTGCCCATCCCGACTGGGCGCTAGCTCGGCTCAGCCGCCGTGGCGGCCCAGGCGGAGGCGGGCCATCAGATCCTCCTGCCAGGAGGGGTAGGCCGAGTCCTTCTCGATCACGGCATCGGCCCCCTCCTCCAGCAGTCGGGGCTGGATGAGGGCGGAGGCCTGGCCGGACAGCACGATGATGTGGGCGTCCGGGAGCTTGGAACGCAGCTCCCGGAGGGCGACCTCACCGTCGACCTGGGGCAGACCGAGGTCCAAGACAATGGCGTCGGGCGAGAGGGAGGCGGCCTGGTCCAGGACCTCCTGTCCGTTGGAGGCCACCCCCACCACCTCCAGCCCGTCCTCAAGATCGACCAGTCGGTGGACCAGGTCCCTCATCCCCTGGTGATCCTCGGCTATCAGAACGCGCCTCGACCCTGATTTGCTCATCGCTCCCCCTCAGTCTCCGGGCTAGATACTCCCCCGGCTGGGGCCCGTCCGCAACCCGGGTGTCCAGTAGCCTGGAGCCGGTGATGGAGGACCTGCTGCTCTTTGCCGGCTCCGCCTCCCGCAAGCTCGGCACGGCCGTGGCCGACTATCTCGACCTCCCGCTGGGCCGGAGCGAGACCATCCGCTTCTCGGAGGGGAACCTCTTCGTCCGGGTTCAGGAGAATGTCCGGGGCCGGGACGTGTTCATCATCCAGGGCACCGCCTTTCCGGCCAACGACAACTTCATGGAGCTGCTGTTCTGGATCGACGCCCTCAAGCGGGCCAGCGCCGCCTCGGTGACGGCGGTCATCCCCTACTTCACCTACGCCAAGGGCGACAAGAAGGACGAGCCCCGGGTCTCCATCCGGGCCCGGGTCTGTGCCGATGCCATCGAAGCGGCCGGCGTCGACCGGGTGGTAACCATGGACCTGCATGCCCCCCAGGTGGCCGGCTTC
>DATLUK010000087.1:0-3783 GCA_035533195.1 Acidimicrobiales bacterium
GGGAGCCTTGCCTCGTTCCCGGCCCAGGAACCCCTGGTGCGGTCAAGCCGGTCGTCGGCCCCGCGCCGACTACCGATCGGAAATCATGACCACCAGCTTCCTCGATCTCGGAGTATCCGAGAAGCTCAACGCCGTCCTGAATGAGTCGGGGGTCACCTCTCCCTTCCCCGTCCAGGCACTCACCATCCCCGACGCCCTGACCGGACGCGATGTATGCGGAAAGGCGAAGACCGGTTCGGGCAAGACCTTGGCATTCGCCATCCCGATGCTGCAGCGCGCCGTTCCCGGCGCCCGTCCCGGGCGTCCCCGCGCCCTGGTGCTGGTGCCCACCCGGGAGCTCGCCGCCCAGGTCCACAACGTCATGGCCCCTCTGGCCGAGGCCGTCGGGCTCAAAGCGGCGGTGGCCTACGGAGGCACCCCGGTCAAGAAGAACGCCGACGCCCTGGCCCAGGGAATCGATGTCCTGACCGCCACTCCCGGCCGGCTGATCGACCTGGTCGATTCCGGGACCGCATTCCTGGACGACGTGGCCGCTGTGGTGGTGGACGAAGCCGACCGCATGGCCGACATGGGATTCCTGCCCCAGGTGGATTGGCTGCTGCGCCGGACGGTCGGTCGCCAGCAGACCATGCTCTTCTCGGCAACCCTCGACGGTGACGTCGGCTATCTGGTCAAGCAGTACATGGTCGACCCGATCGGCCATGAAGTGGTGGCCGATGAGCCGACGGTGGAGTCGATGGAACACCGCTTCCTGGCCGTGCACGGCATGGACAAGGCCAAGGTGGCCGCCGCCATCATCGCCTCATCGCAGCGCACCATTGTCTTCTCCGCCACCAAGCGAGGCGCGGAGCGGGCGGCCGAGGACCTGGAGAAGCTCGGCGTCAATGTCGCCTCCCTGCACGGGAATCTGCGCCAGGAGCAGAGGGAGCGGGCCCTGGCCGCCTTCACCGCCGGTCGAATCCCGGCCCTGGTCGCCACCGACGTGGCCGCCAGGGGCATCGACGTCGAAGGTATCGAGGTGGTCATCCACTACGACCCCGCCACCGATCAGAAGGAGTACCTGCACCGCTCGGGCCGCACCGCCCGCGCCGGGGCCAACGGGCTGGCCGTGAGCCTCCTCCTCTGGAACCAGCACGTCACCGCTGAACGCATCTGCCGTCAACTCTGCATCGCCCAGCCCGTGGTCGAGGTCTTCAGCAACGATCCCCGCCTCAGCGACCTGGTGACCTGGAACCCGGCCGCCTAACCTCGCTCTTTCACGCGGAAGTGAAGTAGCAGTTTCTGCCGTTCGCTGAGGGGCCTCTGTGGACCGCGAGCGGTGCTGCAGCAGGCGTACCCGCTATCGAGCCGCGTTGTACCAGAGCTTCACTGGATGCTGGGTGCCTGATGGCGTCGGGTCAGGCTCGACGCAGGAGGTGTGGGCGCCTCAGGCGAACGCCACGCGCAGGCGTTTAAAGCCCAAGGCGAGCGCCTTGGCCCAGGCCCAGGTCTTGTCCAGACGCAGGTGCACCACTCTGCCGCTGCGGGTGATGCGGGCAGCCATGTGCAGGATGCGGTATCGGAAGTTCTCGATCTCGCAACGGGCCAGGGCCGGGTCATCGGCGAAACAGATGAGCTTGGACCACACCACCAGATCGGCGGCGGTCAGCACGCATTCGAGCCAGGCGTGGTTCTCGGCCGCCTCCTTGCAGGGCAGGTTCCTCATCCCCGCCGCCTTGGCCTGGCGGATGCGGTCCTCCACCCTGGCGTGGCGACGGTGGGACAGCTCCAGGGCGTCGATTCCGGCCTCCAGCCTCTCCTGCGCGCTACGTGGGGCGGTGATAAAGGCGGTGTGGCGGTAGCCGGAGCCAAAGTCGAACAGGGACAGGGCGGCCCCGGGATGGGGTCGCTCCCGGCGCACGATGACACGCGATCCGACCGGCCAGGCCTCCAGGTCCACCATCTCGGTGACCTCGCCCACCCAGGCCCCGTCTCGGATCTCATCCTCGGCCTCGATGGCCTCCCACCACTCGGCGGGCTCCAGTTCCTCAATGGCGTCTCGGACGTCTTGGGTTATGGCGAAGCCGAAGCTGAAGCCGACCCCTACCTCCCGGCAGTGGGCGGCGAAGTCGTGGGTTGCCCCGGCGGCATCGGCCCGGACCACCAAGTGTGGCCCGTCGGGATCGCCCGGGCGGGGCCGGGCCGGCCCGGGGAGGCTGTCCAGGCCCTGATCGAGGACCTCGATGTGATCGGCGGCGGTGTTGGACCCGGCGTTGCCCGGGCGCACGATGCCCGAGAGGGCCTCACCGGAGGAGACCGTCTCGGGCCGGTCCAAGAAGCAGAGGATGGGGTGGAACCCGAAGGTCTTCTTCCAGGTGGCAGCGGCGTCTTGTTTGTCGGAGTGGGCAATCACGATGCTGGCGTCGATGTCCAGGTACAGCTCGGAGTCGAGATCGGGTCCCGCCCCGGCGGCCCAGGCTCTGGCTCGGGCGGTGGCCCGTCCCTGGCGCAGCAAGGGAAGATGCGCAGCGCTGACCCGGTCCAGCACCCGCCAAGCGGTGGGGGTGGAAGCGACGGGGCCGAAGACCTCGGGGTGGTCCCGCAGCCGTCTCAGGTCACTGATCGAGTCCGCCCCATCAGCGATGGCCACGGCCAGGTCGACGAGCACCGAACCGGGGAAGTGGATGGGCATAGCCTTGTAGGTGCCGATCAGCGCCGCGTCCCAGGCATCGATCAGACCGGTGGCCCCGGCCAGCTCCCGGAGCAGCTCGGCCCCGGCCTGGGAGACCACGCCCTCGCCATCCGCGGTCACTTCCATCTTCCCCAGACGAGCGCTACGCTTCTTCACTCAGGAAGTGCCTTTCCGTGAGGGACATTGGAGCTTTGAGAACCCCAATTATCCCTTACGGGAAGGCCACTTTCGCGTCTTTACCGTCGCGATCAGGCCGAAATCAGTGAAATATCGAGGCTAACGGCGGCAGCGGAACGCACTGACTATGGCCGGTAGCGCGTCCGAAGGACCCGGGTGCCCGCCGCCTGAGTTAGGTCCGGGTCCTGGGGACCCACCGACTATCGCAGTAGCGTCCGCCCGGGGTTGGGCCCCCGGGCACAGCGGCGGGCGAGGTCCGAAGGACCCGGGTGCCCGCCGCCTGAGTTAGGTCCGGGTCCTGGGGACCCACCGACTATCGCAGTAGCGCCCGCCGCCAGTGTCAGGGCCGGATGCCGTGGGGCATCACGTCGTGGTCGCCCCACTGGTCGAGGGTGTTGAGTTGGACGACATCACCGGTGGCCTCCACGATGTTGCCTCCGCCGACATAGATGGCGGTGTGGTACACGGTGGACCAGTCGGCGGCCACGCCATCACCCCAGAAGACCAGGTCCCCCGCTACCAGGTTGCCCATCGGGACGGGAGTCCCGGCGGTGTGGTATTGGTCGTCAGCCACCCGGGCGAAGCCCACCGAAGCAGCGTGTTCCCACGAGGCCAGGGCTAGGCCGGAGCAGTCGTAGCCCAACGGCCCGTTGCCGCCCCAGATGTAGGGCTTGCCCAGCTGGGCGAAGGCGAAGAGGACGACGCGGTCGCCCGGTGTCGTTCCTGAGTACATGAGGGCCTGGGTCGGAGCCGGTCCGGTGGCGTCCCCGTAGCCGTAATCGGTGCCGTTCTGGTCGACGATCCAATAGCCCTGGCCGTCCTGGGTGCCGACGATCTTTTCAGCCGGCTCGACGGAGGGACTGGCTCCCATGGAGCCGTAATAGGTGGCGTCACCGAAGGCGAACACTCCGCCGTCGGCCGACATGAGCCAGTAG
>DATLUK010000088.1:0-2483 GCA_035533195.1 Acidimicrobiales bacterium
GGCGTCGATGGCGTCGGCCATCTCCCGGGCCCTTCGGGTCGAGCTGACCAGAGCGGTGACCAGGATGTCCTGAACCTCTCTGACCATGTCCCGGAAGCTCTCCGGCTCCGGAGGGTTGCGCACCCGGCGGGCGGCCCAGAGAGTGCGCAGTTCATCGATTAGCAGGGGCATGCACCGAACGGCCAGGGCGACCACCACCACCATCTCATCCACCGGAGCCCGGACCAGCCGGGCCGGGGTCGCCAGGGTGGCCAGCGCCGGGGCCAGATCGGCCGCCCGCGTGGTCCAACCCACCAGGGCGGTCGAGCCGAGAAGCACGATGACGAGGAGGGTGAAGCGGGCCCACTCATCGAAGCCGCCCAGGCCGATCCGACTGGCGCCGACGTACAGGTAGGGCGAGCCACCGGACAAGGCCGGGGCGACGACAGTGATGACCACCCCGATCCAGAACCACCAGGGGAATCGGGGGAGGGCTCCGAGCGGGATCCGGCCCACCAGCATCCCCAGGGCCAACACGGCGAGGACGATTCCCTCCCCGGCCCAGGATGGGCGCAGGGAGACCACGATGCCTATGCCGATCAGTGATGACACCTTGGTTCCGGGCCACAAGCGATGAACCGGGCTGTCCACCGGCACATACCGGAACAGGTTGACCTCGGTGACAGTCGGACCCCGACGCCGCGACCTCCGCGGCTGGACCGGCTTGGCCGACCGGCGCGGTCGCTCGGAACCTCCCTGGGTCGGGGCCTCGGTGGCGGTCATCGGGCGGGCAGCTCGTCCCGCTCGGCCAGGCGGGTCATTCCCTCCAGCACACCCACATCCATGGCTATCCGTCCGCCCTCCAGCGCCACCACCCGGTCGGCAAACTCCTCCGCATCCTCATAGTCATGCGACACCACGACCACCGCCAGACCGTTGGCCCGCACCCGACCCAATACGCCGACCAGGGTCTCCCGGCCCTCGTGGTCGAGCCCGGCAAAGGGCTCATCCAGCACCAGGAGCTCCGGGCGCCGGGCCAGCAGACCGGCCAGAGCCACCCGACGCTGCTGGCCTCCGGACAGCTCATCGATCCGGCGGCCCCGCACCTCGGCCGGATCCAGGCCGACGGCCATCAAGGCCGGGTCGACGTCCTCTTCCTCCACGCCCCGGCCCCAGGCCACGTCCGATCCGACCGTGGAGCGGAACAGCTGCAGCCGGGCGTGCTGGAAGGAGATGGCCACCTTGGACCCGGCCCGGTCCAGGGGCCGGCCCGAGAGACTGGCCGTCCCTTCCGTGGGAACGGTCAACCCGGCCAGGATCCAGGCCAGGGTCGACTTACCGGAGCCGTTGGCCCCCACGATCAGAAGGCCCTGGCCCACACCCACGTCGATGTCGATCCCCTCCAGGGCGCGGCGGGCCCAGGGGGTGCGGGGGGAGTAGATGTGGCCGACGCCCCGGAGTTCGATCACGACGCCGACACCACTCCGGATTCGACCCGCACGACCGTGGTGGCTGAAGCGGCCTCCTCAGGACGGTGGGTGACGTGCAGCACGGTCAATCCGTCCTCTCCGGCTAGCGAGACGAGCAGATCGGCCACCTGCCGGCGCCCGGCCGGGTCGAGCATGCTGGTCGACTCGTCCGACACCAGCAGCCTGGGGTGGCGAGCGAGTGCCGAGGCGATGGCCAGGCGCTGCAGCTGGCCGCCGGAAAGAGTCGAGGTTTCCTCCTCTTCCATTCCGGTCAGACCGACTCGGGCCAGCACCCCGGCCACGTCGACGGAAGCGGCATGGGCCGGATTCATTCCCCACACCACGTCGTCTCTGACCCGCACACCGAGGACCTGGCTCTCGGGGCGCTGGAAGACCACAGCCGTGCCTCCGGGCCGGCCCAGGCCGACGGGGCCGGGTCGGGTGACGCTGCCCTCGGACTCGAGCATCCCCGCCGTGATCCGGGCCAGGGTGGACTTGCCCGACCCGTTCCTGCCGACCACCGCCACATAGACGCCTTCTGCCACCTCCAGGTCGACGCCGGAGAGGGCATCGGCGGCGGCGCCGGGGTAACGGAAGGAGACATCCTGGAACCGGACCGGCACCGGGACCGGCGCCAGCGGCAGGGCGCCGGCGTCGGAAGCACACCTGGCCGGTCCGAAGGTTGGCTTGCCCATCGAACGCTCGAGGGAACGGATGGTCGGACGGGATATGGCCCAGGCGGCCAGAAGGACCCCCTCGACCAGCAGCACCTCCCCGGCCGGGATGATGGCCCACCAGTTGGATATGACCCAGTTGACGACGTGGTCCCCGCCGCGCTCGATCCCTCCGATGCCGGGGAACCAGGTGAACAGGGTCGAAAGGATGCGGCGGATTCCGTGCCAGGAGTTGCGGATCTGGTCGAAAGCCAGCTTGCGGAAGCTGGCGAAGAGCAGAAGCTGGCCGACGGTCACCCCCGCCACCAGCGCCCACACCACCAGGCCGCAGGCCAGCAGCCGGATCACCCCCCAATGCCGG
>DATLUK010000089.1:0-2895 GCA_035533195.1 Acidimicrobiales bacterium
CCCTTCGGCGGGTACAAGGCCAGCGGCGTAGGCCGCCAGAACGGTCTGGAGGGATTCGAGCAGTACCTGGAGACCAAGACCATCAGCGGCCCGGCTCCCCAGGACGGCCCCGCCGGCGCCCCCTTCGGGCCGCGCTCTTAAGGCGGCCGGGGGAGCTACTCCTTCGGCATGAGGGCGGAGAAGTCGAGCTGGCCGTTCTGTAAAGCGGCAAAGAATCCACCGTCGGTGAAGAAGGTCTCCCCCACAACATAGGAACAGCGCGGGCTGTTGATGAACACCAGCGGCCAGGCCTGCTCCTCGGCCGTCGAATAGCGGCCGACCGGCCCCTGGGCGGCATCGACCAGTGCCTTGCCATTGGCCTCGTGGAAGTACGGCATCATGGCCGTGGCCGTCGGGCCCGGGTTTACGCAGTTGAGCCGCACACCGTGCTCCTTCATGAGGTCGAAGGCCCGCCACGTCGTCCAGGCGTTGATCACCTGCTTGGAGAGGGCATAGGCGCTCGAGTTCCTGATCAGCTCGGCGTTGTCCTCACACCAGCGCCGGCCCGCCTCGAAGCCGTCGGCCTGGAACAGCGGCATCAGCGTGGCCAGCTGCTGCTGCCAACCCAGTCCGCCCGCCGAGGCCACGTAGGCGATGGCCGACCCCTCCGACATCTTGGCCACCACCGTCTCGATCAGCTGACGCCCGCCGACGAAGTTGACCAGCATCACATCCAGGTCGCTGAACGGGGGACCCGGCAGTCCGGCGCAGTTGAAGAACCCGTCGATGGGCGCAGTGATGGCGGCCGCGGCCGCCTCGATGGAGTCGGGTTGGCGCAGGTCGACCTCGATGCTGGTCACGCCCTCGATGTCGGTGGGCCGCAGGTCCAGGCCGGTCACCGAGGCTCCCAGCTCCAACAACAGCCGGGCGGTGGCTTCTCCCATTCCTGAGGCGGAGCCGGTGACCACCACCCGCCGGCCTTTGTAGCCGAGTACGTCTTCCATCTGTCCTCCGTTCGATTTTCTCTGGGCGGGAAGCTACGACCTCTCGGCGCCGGCCAGTTTCACCAGGCTCCGCAGGGCGATCTCGAGGTCGGCTTCCACCTCATCCTGATCCTCGCCCGAGACCAGGAAGACGCTCAGGACCACGTGGATCAAGAGCTCGCTCAACTCCGTCACGCTCACCAGTCCGGATCGCACCGCCTCGGCGTTGCCCAGAGCCGGCGCCACCAGGTCCTCACAGATCCGGCGGAACTCCGGGAGCTGGCGGCGGAAGAAGCCGAGCACGAAGGCCGGCTCGGTGTCGAAGAGCAGGGTGAGGGCCGGGTGGCCGCGCAGGTAGTCCATCACGTAGCCGGCCACCAGCTCGATCCCGAGGGTGCGGCCGGACTCGACGTAAGCCTCCACCGCCAGGCGCAGCCCGAGCGCGAAGCGATCCTGCTCGTAGGTGGCCAACACGGCCAGCAGATCGTCCTTGGTCGGGAAGTAGCGGTAGACGGTGCCCCGCGACAGCCCGGCCCGCTCGCTCACCTCCCCCATGGTCAGATGCCGCACCCCGACCCGGCCCAGGGCCTGTAGGGCTCCTTCGAGAATGCGGTCCCGGGTCTCGGGTAGGAGGTCTCCGGCGGCCACCCCGCCGACCCTAGGCCGGGGTCAACCGAAGACGAGCGGGAGTTGGTGGACCGAGCGCAGCATCGGTGTCCAGACCAGCTCCGCCCCCTCGGCCACCCGGTAGTTCGGTATGCGCTTGTGCCACTCGCGCAGGGCCACCCGAAGTTCCAGGCGGGCCAGATGGCTGCCGAGGCAGCGGTGGATGCCGCCGCCGAAGGCGTAGTGGCGGTTGGCGGTGCGGTCGAAGTCCACCACGTCGGCCCGCTCGATGGCTTCCGGGTCGGTGTTGGCCGCGCCCACGAACACCAGCACGGAATCGCCTTTGTGAACCGGGCAGCCACGGATCTCGTCGTCCCGGGTGACGATACGGGCCACGCCGGCCACCGGGGACTCCCAACGCAGGAGCTCCTCGACCACGCTGGGGATCACGTCGGGGTCGTCCACGATCTGCTGGCGCTGGTCGGGATGCTCGGCCAGGTAGTTGAAGAAGCAGCACAGGCTGTCGGTGACGGTGTCGAGTCCGGCCAGGATGAACAGGAAGCAGATGTCCATGATCTCCTCCCGGGTCAGGCGCACGCCGTCCACCTCGGCCTCGAGCAGATCACAGAGGAGGCCGGTGCCGCGCTCCTCCTGCAGGCGATCCAGGACCTTTTCGAAGTAGTCGTAGCAGGCCCGGCCGGATTCGGCCCGGGCCTCGGCCGCTTCGGTCATGTCGTGCTTGCCATGGCCACGGACGATGCCCTCTTTGATGTGGAGGAAGAAGTCGAGGTCCTCCAGAGGCAGCCCGAGCAACTCGAGGAAGGCCGTGCAGGGCATGGGGACGGCAAACTCACTGGTGAACTCACAGCCCTCCTTGTCCACGAACTGGTCGATGAGGCCGTTGACCAGCGTGGTGATGCCCTCTTCCAGCTTGGCCATGTGCCGGGGGGCGAAGTAGGGATCGAGCAGCACCCGGTACTTCTTGTGCTCGGGAGGATCGATCATGAGCGGGATAAGGGGACGGTCGTTGCCCAGGCTGCCCGAGCCCACCCCGAACTGGGAGGAGAACAGTTGGGGGTTCCGGAAGGCGGCCTCCACGTCCTCGTAACGGGAGAGGACGACCGTTCGGGACTGGCCCGGCATCTCCAGGTCGTCGCGTCGGGGCGCCCCGTTGCGTAGCGCCTCGTAGTAGGGCCGGGGGTCCCGGGCGAAGTCGGAACTGATCATCATCTGGATCGACCAGCCGTCATCGGTCCCCACCTTGGGCCCGTCGGCGTCGGTGTCACCTGCGTTGTGAACTTCGGTGGTCAAGTGTCCCATCCCCCTC
>DATLUK010000090.1:0-2011 GCA_035533195.1 Acidimicrobiales bacterium
TGGCTGGCGGCCATGGCCGGCCTGGGACTGGTGGCCGGGGTCATTTCGGCCGACCGGGTGACCGGACCCCTCTTCTCCTACCTGACCGACTGGTCCTCGGCCGCGGCCGTGGTCCTGCTCCTGGCTCTCGCCCTGGCCCTGGCGCCCCGGCTCCGCCCCGAATGGGTCGGCCTCCTGGCCGGCCTGGCCCTGGTGGCGGTCAGCCTCATAAATCCACCGGCCGGCACCATCCCGGGCGCCCAGGTGGACGCCCTATGGGCCCAGCTCCGCCCGCAACTGACGGCCGGGGAGCCTGTCCACCTCCGCCTGGCTTCACCGGGCCGGTGGCCGTGGCAGGCCGGGGTGATGGTGGACCTGACCCGCTCCGGCCACCCGGTCAGCGTGGATCAGTCGTGGCTGTTCCTGTTCGGGACGCAGTTTGCCGGCGGCGCCACGTCGGCTAGCGGCACCACGTCGGCCGGCGGCGCCACCTCGGCCGGCTCCGGCGCCGGGCCGCCCGGGGGTCTGCTCGTCTTCTGGGCCCCGGGGGCCGGTCCGGTTCCAGCCGGCCGGCTGGTGGCCGAGGTGCCGGGGACTTCGGTCTACCTGTCGCCCGCCAGCCGGTCCGGGTCGGAACCGAACCACTCGAGCACTCCGCTCACCCCGTCCTCCACCGGGGTCCAGGGCACCCAGCCCAGGTGGATGCCCGCTTTCCCGGGATCAAGGCAGCTCCTAGCCAGCTCCCCCGGCCGGGCCGGAGCACGCTCCGGAGCCGCATCCACCCCGGCGGCGGCCGCCATGGCCTGGTAGAGGTCGAGGACCGAGGTCTCATCGCCTGTACCGATGTTGAGGAGCAACCCGCCGCCCTTCTCCGCCGCCCGGGCGAAGGCGTCGACCACGTCGTCCACATAGACGAAGTCCCGGGTCTGGCGGCCGTCCCCATAGACGGTGCAGGGCCGCCCCGACAGCAGGTTCCCGGCGAAGATGGCCACCACCCCCGCCTCCCCCTTCGGGTCCTGCCGGGGCCCGTAGACGTTGGCCAGAGCCAGTGCGGTGAACTCCAGGTCGTGCAGCTCCCGGTAGGCGATGAGGTAGTCCCCCACTGCTGACTTGGCCACCCCGTAGGGGGAAAGGGGCCGGCGGGGCTGGGTCTCCTTGACCGGAAGCTGGCTCGGCTCCGGATCCCCGTAGATGGTCCCCCCGCTGGAGGCGAAGACGATCTTGGCCGCCCCGGCGGACCGGGCCGCCTCCAGGACATTGATGCTGCCCAGCACGTTCACCTCGGCGTCGAAGATGGGCTCGGCCACCGACACCCGCACGTCGGCCTGAGCGGCCAGGTGGAAGACGACCTCGGGCCGGCGGCGCAGGAAGAGCTCCCCAAGTTCGGTGGAGCGGATGTCCACCCGGTGGAAGCTGAACCCGCCGGCGGCCCGGGCCTCGGCCAGGTTGGCCAGGGACCCGGTGGACAGGTCATCGACCACGTCAACGCTGTGGCCCTCGGCCAGTAGGCGATCGACCAGGTTGGAGCCGATGAAGCCGGCCCCGCCTGTGACCAGGGTCCTCATGAGCCCGGGTAGCGGGCCCCGCTCAGGCTGGTCCCCGCCTCCACCGTGGCGCCGTGACCGACCACGCTCACCGCCAGCACCCTGGCCCCGTGGCCGACGTGGGCGTCCGGTCCGATCACGGAGTCCTCCACCGTGGCGCCGTCCTCCACCACCGCCCCAGCCAGCACCACCGATCCCCGCACGACGGCGTCCTGCCCGATGACCACTCCGGCGCCGAGATGGCTGGCCGACACGCGGGCCCCGACCGAAACTCGGGCTCCGTCCTCCAGCAGGGCGGGGCCTTCCACCTCCCCCTCCACCGAGGCCGAGGGAGCCGTCCAGACGTAACGGCCGGCCTGGTCGCCCACTCCGGGCATGGGGGCGCTGAACCGGCGCCGGCCGGCCAGGATGTCCAGGGCGGCCCGGATGTAGAGAGCGGGGGTGCCGGTGTCGAGCCAGTACTCCTTGGATGCCAGGGCGTAGAGGGA
>DATLUK010000091.1:0-3078 GCA_035533195.1 Acidimicrobiales bacterium
AGGTGGTGCTGCGCATCTTCGAGTCGAAGAAACCGGTCATAGCCGCCATCAACGGCCCGGCCGTGGGCGTGGGGATCACCATGACCCTCCCCATGGATATCCGTCTGGCCTCCGAGGAGGCGAGGATGGGTTTCGTCTTCAGCCGGCGGGGCCTGGTGCCCGAGGCCTGCTCCAGCTGGTTCCTGCCCCGGGTGGTCGGGATCAGCCGGGCGGCCGAGTGGGTTTTCACCGGCCGGGTGTTCGACGCCGAAGAGGCCCTGGCCGGCGGCCTGGTCCGCAGCCTGCACCGGCCGGACGAGCTGCTGCCAGCCGCCAGGGAGCTGGCCCGGGAGATGGCCGATAACACCTCCCCGGTGTCGGTGGCCCTGTCCCGCCAGATGCTCTGGCGCATGCTGGGGGCCCATCACCCCATGGAGGCCCACCGGGTCGACAGCCGGGGAATCCTGGTGCGGGGCTCCTCCGACGACGCCCGGGAGGGAGTGACCGCCTTCCTGGAGAAGAGGTCGGCCCGCTTCCCCATGTCCGTGTCCGACGGACTGCCTGACATCTTCCCGGACTGGGAGCAGCCGGAGTTCTTCTGAGCACGGGCCGGCCCGGCATCTCGGGGCCCCGCGGGGACGGGTGGGCCGACTCGGCCTAGAGTGCCGCCACTGTCGTCAGGGGAGGACCGATGCACAACCGGGACAAGATCTATGTGAACGGCGCCTGGGTCGAGTCGACCGGCACCGGAACCATTGACGTGATCAACTCGACCACCGAGGAGGTCATGGGGCATGTCCCTGAAGGGACCCCCGAAGACGTCGATCGGGCGGTGGCCGCCGCCCGGGCCGCCTTCGATGACTGGGCCGCCGTCTCGGTCGAGGAGCGGGCCAAGTACCTCCAGCGGATCACCGAGGGCCTGCAGGCCCGCATGGGCGACATCGCCACGCTGGTGTCCCAAGAGGTGGGCATGCCCACCAACCTCTCCATGATGATCCAGGCCGGCCTGCCCACCATGACCTTCGGGTCCATGGGCCAGATCCTCGACGCCTTCCCTTTCGAGGAGGAGGTGGGTAACTCGGTGGTGGTGAGGGAGCCGGTCGGCGTGGTCGGCTGCATCACCCCGTGGAACTACCCCTTGCATCAGATCGCGGCCAAGGTGGCGCCGGCTCTGGCCGCCGGCTGCACCGTGGTCCTCAAGCCCTCCGAGGTGGCCCCCCTCAACGCCTTCGTGCTGGCCGACATCATCGACGAGGTCGGCCTGCCCGCCGGCGTGTTCAACCTGGTTACCGGCTTCGGCCCGGTGGTGGGCGAGGCCATTGCCGCCCACCCCGACGTCGACATGGTCTCCTTCACCGGTTCCACCCGGGCGGGCAAGCGGGTCAGCGAACTGGCCGCCCAGACCGTCAAGCGGGTCGCCCTTGAGCTGGGGGGCAAGTCGGCCAACATCATCCTCGATGACGCCGACCTCGAGAAGGCCGTCCGCGATGGAGTGGGCAAGTGCTACCTCAACTCGGGCCAGACCTGCTCCGCCCTGACCCGCATGATCGTCCCCCGGTCCAGGCTGGCCGAGGTGGAGAAGATCGCCGCCGAGACGGCCGCCACCTTCAAGCCGGGCGCTCCGGACGCGGCCGACACCCGTCTCGGCCCCCTGGTGTCGGCCGTACAGCGCGACCGGGTGCGGGGCTACATCAACAAGGGCCTGGAAGAGGGGGCCAAGCTCCTCACCGGCGGGTCTGAGGCCCCGGCCGGCCTGGACAAGGGTTTCTTCGTCCAGCCCACCGTCTTTTCCGAGGTGCGCACGGACATGACCATCGCCCAGGAGGAGATCTTCGGTCCGGTGCTCGCCATCCTCCCCTATGACGATGAGGAAGAGGCCATCACCATCGCCAACGACTCGGTCTACGGCCTGGCTGGGGGCGTCTGGTCGGGGGACCCGGAGCGGGCCCGCCGGGTGGCCCGGCGCATCCGGACCGGACAGGTGGAGATCAATGGGGGCTCGTTCAACCCGGTGGCGCCCTTCGGCGGATACAAGCAGTCGGGCAACGGCCGGGAGTTGGGCAAGTTCGGCTTGGAGGAGTTCCTAGAGGTGAAGTCCCTCCAGTTGTAGAAGTCATAGGCGCCCTAAGCCAGGGGCGGATCGGATCTGTGGAGCCTTACCGCTTCCAGGGGGAGTGAGATGAATCGTTCGACGTTGGCCCGGCGGTACCTACCGTTGGCTCTGGTGGTGGCTGTCCAGGCCCTCATCATCGCCGTGGTGCCCTCCACGGCATCCAATTCATCGTCTCTGTCTGCCGCCGGCGGCTCGGTGGCCGGCTATTCCACCGGCTCCTCCGGGGGAGCATCGAGCGGAGCCGCCGGCGGAGCCGGCAGCTCGGCCGGAGCCGGCGGGGGGTCGTCCCTGGGCTCCAGTGGCGGAGCGGCCGGAGCGGGCGGGTCGTCCGGAGGGAGCTTCACGGGATCCTCGGGCGGCGGCTCGGGGGGCTCGGCGGGTCCGACGGGAGGCGGTGGGACCGGCGGCGGGGGGTCGACGGTAGCGGCCAACTCGGCCAGCACCAGCCACTGCGTCGGGGGTCGCGAGTTCGACCCGTCCTTGGACTATTACGCGCCGCCGTGTACGCCGGGCGTGCCCGGAGGCGCTATGCCCAAGAACGGCGGGGCCACCTACCAGGGCGTGAGCGGGAACTCGGTCACCCTGGTCGACTACGTGAGCGACTACGGCGCCGAGGTGAACACCATTCTCCAGGCCGAGGGCCTCTACGAGAGCTATGCCCAGGCCCAAGGGGTCGATGCCGCCTTCCAGAACTTCATCGACCAGCACTACGTCTTGTGGGGTCGCAAGATCAAGATCGTCACCTACCAGGGCCAGTGCCAGAGCGTGCCCCCCAACTACCCCTGCCTGCTGGCCGAGATGGACTCGATCGTGGCCCAGTACCACCCCTACGCCGTTTACTGGGGCACGACCCTGTGCTCGGCCTGTTTCGCCCGGCTGGCCCAGGACCACACGGTGGCCTTCGGGGGAGCCGGCTTCAGCCAGGGCTTCGCTGACGCCAACGCCCCCTTCTACTACAGCGCCGGGATGAGCTCGAGCCGGATGGA
>DATLUK010000092.1:0-2225 GCA_035533195.1 Acidimicrobiales bacterium
GGCTGCCGGAGCCGGCGTCGACCCAGAGGCGGACACCGCCCCCCTCCACCAGGTAGCTGCTGCACGCCTGTCCCGGACCGGGATAACTGCCACTGCATCCGAGAACCGTCAAGCTCAGCCCCATGAGCGCGCCTCCACCCGGTCGAGTTCGGGACCGAGCAGGCGCCGGCCCAGCTGGCGGAAAGTGTCGATGTCCCCGGAGGACACGAAGCGGTGGGCCCCCTTGGCTGGGCTGCGCCGGCCCAGGCCGGTGTCCTCGAGTAGGGCCTTGACCTCGAAGGCCGTCTCATCGGCCGAGGAGACCATCACCACGTCCCGGCCGACCACATCGGAGATGGTCCGGGCCAGGAAGGGGTAGTGGGTGCAACCCAACAGCAGGGTGTCCACCCCCGCCGCCGTCACCGGATAGAGCAGCCGTTCGGCCAGGACGTGCACCTGTTCGCTGTCGGTCTCCCCCCGCTCCACGAACTCCACGAAGCCCGGGCAGGCGGCGCAGACCAGTTCGGCCGGGCTGCGCAGGGATCGGGCCGCCCGCTGGTAGGCGCCGGAGCCGATGGTGCCCACCGTGCCGATGACCCCCACCCTCTGGTTCTGCGTCACCCGCAGGGCGGCGCGCAGGCCCGGATCGATCACCCCGAGGACAGGAACGTCCAACTCGAAGCGCAGAAGGTCCAGAGCGGCGGCGGCGGCCGTGTTGCAGGCCACGACCACCATCTTCACCCCGTAGTCGTCCACCAGGCCGGCGGCTATCTGGCGGGCGAACTCACGGACCTCGTCCTGGGACCGGGGACCGTAGGGATAACGCCCGGTGTCGCCCACGTAGACGATGTCCTCCGACGGGATCAGGTCGATCATGGCCCGGGCTACGGTCAGGCCTCCGAAACCACTGTCGAAAACCCCGATGGGCCGGTCATCCATGGGGACTAGAAGTAGATGGTGGTCTTGGCCCGCTCGGTCACCAGGTCGATGTCATCGGTCCAGGCGCCGGTGGAGAGGTACTTCCATCCGCCGTCGGGTAGGACCACGGCTATGACCCCCTCATCTATCCGCGACGCGCACCGGGCCGCCCCGGCCAGCACCGCTCCGGAGCTGATACCCGCAAAGACACCCACATCCCGCAGGCGCCTCGTCCACTCGATGGAGTCCCGTGGCCCCACGATGGTCTTGTTGTCCAGCAGCTCGGCTCCGCCCTGCGCCTCGAAGATGGGCGGTATGTAGCCATCCTCCAGGTTCCGCAGCCCGTCCACCATCTCCCCCGATGGCGGTTCGATGGCCCAGACCTTGATGGCGGGGTTCTGGTCCTTGAGGTAGTGGCCCACGCCCATCAGTGTGCCGCTGGTGCCCAGGCCGGCTACGAAGTGGGTCACCTCCGGGCAGTCCCTCCAGATCTCCGGTCCGGTGCCCTCGTAGTGGGCCCGGGGGTTGGCTGGGTTGGCGTACTGGTAGAGGAAGACCAGCTCGGGATCCTCGGCCGCCAGGCGCCGGGCCAGGCGCACCGCCCCGTTGGAGCCCTCGTTGCCGGGGGACTCGATGATCTGGTCAACGCCCCAGACTTCGAGCAACTGGCGCCGTTCGGGTGAGACGTTGGCCGGCATGACGATGCGCAGCCGGTATCCCTTGACCTTGCACACCATGGCCATGCCGATGCCGGTGTTGCCCGAAGAGGGCTCCAGTAGCACCTTGCCCTCGCAGAGGCGCCCGTCCTTTTCCGCTTCCTCGATCATGGCCAGGGCGATGCGGTCCTTGACCGAACCGCCCGGGTTCTGACCCTCCAGCTTGGCCACGATACGGACCCTCGGGTTGGGGCTCAGCACCGACACGTCAACCATCGGAGTGTTGCCGATGAGCTCAAGGATGTTGTTGTAGAAGGCCATGGCTAGCGGGCGGGGGCCGCCTAGACGCCTCCCCCGGCCACGGCCGGGAGGATCGACACGGTGTCCCCGTCGGTCACCTTCGTATCCAGCTTGTCCAGATAGCGGACGTCGTCATCGTTGACATAGACGTTCACGAACTTGTGCATCTCCCCCGTCTGGGTCACCAATTGGCCGGCCATTCCGGGGTACTCGGCCACCAGGGCCTTGAGCACCTCACCGATGGTCGAGCCATCGGCGCTGACCGTCGCCTGTCCCCCAGCGTGGGGCCGCAGGATGTTGGGCAGGCGCACTTCGACGGCCAAGAGAGGGACTCCTGAGGTGAGCGGGGCAGGACCCCGGCGGAAATCTGAC
>DATLUK010000093.1:0-4827 GCA_035533195.1 Acidimicrobiales bacterium
GTCCCCATTTCCGGTCTCCGACCGGGTCATGCCAGGGCCTCGGCCATCTCCCCGGCCAGGTAGGTGAGGATCATGTCGGCGCCGGCCCGCTTGATGGCGCTCAGGTGCTCCAGGGCGACGGCGTCCCCGTCGATCCAGCCCCGCTCGGCCGCCGCTTTGATCATGGAGTACTCCCCACTCACGTGGTAGGCGGCCACCGGCACGTCGGCCACCGCCCGCACGGCGGAGATGACGTCGAGGTAGGCCAGGGCGGGCTTGACCATGACGATGTCGGCACCCTCCTCGATGTCCAGGGCGACCTCGGCCAGGGCCTCCCGACGCCCGGCGGCAAAGTCGGCCTGGTAGGCCCGGCGGTCCCCGCCCCCGGCTATCTCCACGTCCACCGCCTCCCGGAAGGGGCCGTACAGGGCCGATGCGTACTTGGCCGCGTAGGCCAGGATGACCGTGTCGGTGCGGCCGGCTCCGTCCAGGGCGGAGCGAATGGCGCCGACCTGGCCGTCCATCATCCCGGAGGGTGCCACCACCGCAGCTCCGGCCTCGGCCTGGGCCAGGGCGGTGCGGGCATAGAGCTCGAGGGTGGCGTCGTTGTCCACCCGGCCGGCGGAGTCCAGGACGCCGCAGTGGCCGTGGTCGGTGTATTCATCGAGGCAGAGGTCGGCCATCAGCACCAGGTCGTCGCCCACCTCGTCCCGCAGATCCCGCAGGGCGAGCTGGACGATGCCGCCGGGCGCCCAGGCCTGGGACCCGGTGGCGTCCTTAGCCGCCGGCACCCCGAAGAGGATGACGCCGGGTATGCCGAGATCGGCCAGACGGCGGACCTCCTTGCCCAGGCTGGCCCGGGTGTGCTGGACGACGCCGGGCAGGCTGGCCACCGGCACCGGCTCCTCGATCCCCTCCCGCACGAAGAGCGGGGCGATGAGATCGTCCACCCGCAGCGAGGTGCTGCTGACCAGCCGGCGCAGGGCGGGGGTGGCCCGCAGCCTCCGCATCCTCCGGGTCGGAAAGCTCACGACCCCAGGTTACGGGCTCAGCTCGATTTCGATCCCATAGCCGCGGCCAGGGCGCCGACCACGGCCGCGGCCTCAGGGCGCTCGGCCACCGTCGTGACCGTCAGCCCGGCGGACCGGGCCACCTCGGCCGTGGAGGGGCCGAGGCAGGCCACCACCGGCGGCACTGGCAGCCCGGCTTCCAGGTAGGCCGAAACGGCGCTGCCGGCCGCAAAGACCACCGCGTCGGCCTCTGCCACCTTGGCGGCCCGCTCGGGTGGCACCGGGACGGGCACGGTCCGGTAGGCGGACACCTCGACCACCACCCAGCCCTGGGCAGCCAGGGCATCGGGCAGCTCCCGGCCGGCCTGCTCGGAGCGGGGCAACAAGACGCTGCCCCCGCCAACCGGGGGCGATCCAAGAGCGCCGGCCAGTCCGGCCGCGGAGCCGGTGGGCGAGACCAGGTCGGCCTGCACCCCTCGGGCGGCCAGGGCGGCGATGGTGGCCGGGCCCACGGCAGCCACCCGGGCCGGGCCGAAAGCCCGGGCGTCGCGCACGTGGGCGAAGAGGTGGGCTACGGCGTTGACCGAGGCGAAGGCCACCCAGTCGAAAGAGGGCAGTCGGGGCCCGACCAGGTCCAAGCCCTCGCCACCGTCGGAGGCCGGAGCGGTGGCGGTGACCGGCACCTCGAGCACTTCGGCCCCGGCCTGGTGCAGGGCTGCAGCCAACTCCCCTGAACGCTCGGCGGCCCGGGTGAGAACGACCCGTCGGCCCCACAGCGGGCGACCGGTGAACCAGTCCAGCTCAAAGGCGGCCACCGCTCCGATGACGATGACGGCGGGCGAGTCCAACTCGGTGGCCCCCAGGCCGTCCAGGGTGGTCCGCACCGTCTTCTGGCGCAGGTGGGTCCCCCACTGGACGGCGGCCACCGGGGTGTCGCCCGGCAGGCCCCCGGCCATCAACCGGGCGGCTATCCGGTCCCGGTGGGCCACGCCCATCATCACCACGATGGTCCCGCCGGTCCGGGCCAGCAGCTCCCACTCCGGCTCGGGGTCGGGGTCGTTGCGGCTATGGCCGGTCACCACCGTGAAGGCAGCAGCCTTCCCCCGCTGGGTTACGGGGATGCCGGCGTAGGCGGGCACGGCCAGTGCCGCGCTGACTCCGGGTACGACCTCGAAGGCCACCCCGGCGCCGACCAGGGCGAGGGCCTCCTCCCCACCGCGGCCGAAGACGAAGGGGTCCCCGCCCTTCAGGCGGACCACGGTGAGGCCGGCTGAGCCCCGTTCGACCAGCAGGGCGTTGATGGTCTCCTGGTCCACCGCCGCTCCCGGCCGCTTGCCCACATCGATTCGCTCGGCGGTGGGCGGGGCCAGGTCGAGGAGGGACGGCTCAGCCAGCCGGTCGTAGACGACCACGTCGGCCCGGCCCAGCACCTCGGCCCCCCGCCGGGTCAGTAGGCCCGGGTCACCAGGGCCGGCCCCCACCAGGTAGACGGTCACGGAGAGACCACCAGGTAGACGGTCACGGCCGGGCCAGCAGGTAGACGGTCACGGCCGGGCCAGCAGGTCACGGCCGCCGTGGGTCAGCACCTCTTCGGCCAGGGCCTTCCCCAGGCGGACTGGGTCGGCGGCCGGGCCGGCCGTCTGGCGCCGGATGACCACCCGCCCGTCGGCGGCCGCCACCATGCCCTCGAGGCGGAGCATCCCCTCCCGGGCCGGGCCGCCGCCCGGTTGTCCGGCCGGTCCGATCCGGGCCAGGGCGCCGACCGGAAGGTCACAGGCCCCTCCGAGGGTGTCGAGGAACGCCCGCTCGGCGTCCACTTCGGCCCGGGCTCCAGGGTCCTCGATGCGGGCCAGAAGGCCCAGGGTGGCGGCGTCGTCGGCCCGGCACTCGATGGCCAGTGCCCCCTGGCCGACCTGGGGCAGCATCCGGGCCGTGGGCAGCACCTCGGCTGCCTCGGAAGCCCGGCCGAGGCGGACCAGGGCGGCGTAGGCGACCACAACCGAGTCGACTTCGCCGACCTTGGCCAACCGGGTGGCGATGTTGCCCCGCAGGTCCGTGAAGGCCAGGTCGGGCCGCAGCCAGGCCAGCTGGGCGCGGCGGCGGACCGAGCCGGTGGCCACCACCGCTCCGGGGCCGAGCTGGTCGAGGGCCCGACCGACCAGGGCGTCGCGCACGTCGCCCCGGGCCGGGACGGCGGCCAGGACCAGGCCGGGTGCCGTCCGGGGCGGCAGATCCTTGGCCGAATGGACAGCGAAGTCCGCCCGTCCCTCCAACACCGCCGTCTGCACCTCCTTGGCAAACACGCCCTGGCCGCCGATCTGGTGGATCGGGACGTCCCGCACCCGGTCCCCGGTCGTCTCCACCACGACCTCATCGACCGAGACCTCATCGACCGCCGTACTCGAAGGCCGGGACGCGGTGGAGGCGGGACCCGGCCCGATCCGGGCCAGCAGACGGGCCACCTCCCGCGTCTGCCAGAGGGCCAGCGGGCTGCCCCGGGTGGCGGCCCGCAGGACGGTCACTCCAGGTCGAAGAGTGACTGGATGGCTTCGGCCAGCCGCTCGCCCCGGGCGTTGCCGGCCTCGTCCTTGAGCCGGACGGTCGGCTCGTGCAGCAGTTTGGCCACGAGGCCCCGGGTCATGGCCTCGACCGCCTCCCGCTGGCGCTCGTCCAGGCCGGCCAGGCGGGCGGCGTGGCGCTCCATCTCGGCCCGGCGGATGAACTCGGCCCGTTCGTGCAGGGCCGATACCACCGGAGCCACCTTCCGCGCCGCCGACAGGGCCACGAAGCGGTCGACCTCCTCGGCCACGATCCGGCGTACCCGCTCGACCTCACCCTGCCTGGACGCCACCCCGGCGGCGGCGAAGGCGGCCAGGTCATCCATGTCCAGCAGCCGCACCCCTTCCAGCCCGCCGACGGCGGGCTCGACATCGCGGGGAACGGCTATGTCCACGATCAGCAGGGGCCGGCCCTCCCTGCGGGCCACAGCGGCGGCCACCTCGGCCACGCCGAGGACGGTGCGGGGGGCTCCGGTGCCGGTCAGGACCACGTCCACCTCGGGCAGCGCCGTGTCCAACTCGCCCAGTTCCACTTTGGCTCCTCGGACCCGCTCGGCCACCGCGTCGGCCCGGGCCCCGGTCCGGCTGGAGACCAGGATGCGGGCGGCGCCGCGGGCGGCCAGGGCGACGGCCATGCCCTCGCCCATCTCCCCGGCTCCCACCACCAGGACGGAGGTCCCGGCCAGGCCGCCCAGGGCCTCAGCGGCCATCGCCACCGCGGCCTGGGAGACGGAGGTGACGCCTCTGGATATGCCGGTTTCGGTCCGGGCTCGCTTGCCCACCTCCAGGCCGTGGCGGAACAGGCGGCCCATGGCCGGTCCGGCCGAACCCTCCTCGTGGGCCCGCTCCCAGGCCTCGCGAACCTGGCCGAGGATCTCGCCCTCCCCGATCACCGCCGAGTCCAGCCCGGAGGCAACGGTGAAGAGATGAGAGACGGCGGCATCATCGAAGTAGGAGTACAGCAGGTCGCTGAAAACCTCGGGCGGGGCCCCTGACCACTCGCTCAGGAAGTTGCGGACATCGGCCAAGGCGCCGTGGAAGCGTTCCGCCTCGGCGTAGACCTCGGTGCGCATACAGGTGGAGAGAACGACGGTCTCGTTCAGGTGCATGCGCCCGGCCAGGTCGTGAAGAGCCTTGGACAGGGTGGCACCGCTGACGGTCATCCGCTCCAACAAATCCAGCGGGACGGTGCGATGGTTGAGGCCGACTACGACTACAGACACGCCCGGAGCCGCTCCCTCGCTTGGTCGATCTGGCCGGTGCGGATCAGACCGAGCATG
>DATLUK010000094.1:0-8816 GCA_035533195.1 Acidimicrobiales bacterium
CGACCTACTCTCCTGCCCTATGAGCCAGCTCGTTCTCCTACGGCACGGCCAGAGCCAATGGAATGTGGAGCCCTCCCGCTTCACCGGGTGGGTGGACGTGGACCTGAACGCCGTGGGCGAGGCCGAGGCGGCCAAGGCCGGAGCCCTGCTGGCCGGAGAGGGTCTGGCCTTCGACGTCATGTACACCTCCGTGCTCACCCGGGCCATCCGAACCGGCCAGATGGTCCTGGCCGAGATGGGTCTGTCCTGGGTCCCGGTGGTGCGGCACTGGCGGCTCAACGAGCGCCATTACGGCGGGCTCCAGGGCCTCAACAAGGCCGAGACGGCCGCCACCCACGGGGAGGACCAGGTCCACCTCTGGAGGCGCAGCTACTCCACCCCGCCCCCCGAGCTGGACCCGGCCTCGGACATGAACCCGGCCCGTGACCCGCGCTACGCCTCGGTCCCACGGGACCAGCTTCCCCTGACCGAGTGCCTGGCCGATGTGGTCACCCGCGTCCTGCCCCTCTGGCACGACGTGATAGCCGCTGACCTGGTCGCCGGGCGGCGGGTTCTGGTGGCCGCCCACGGGAATTCCCTCCGAGCCCTCATCAAGCACCTGGAGAGCATCGGGGACGAAGAGATAGCCGGCCTGGAGATCCCCACCGGGGTCCCCCGCCTCTACCAGCTGGATCCGGCCGATGCCTGCTCGGTGGTCTCCTCCCGCTGGCTGGGCGACGATGAGGAGATCGCCGCCAAGGCGGCCGCGGTGGCCGCCCAAGGCAAGGCAGGGTGAGCCTGAGTTGGGCATTCCCGCCCGGGCCGGGTGTAGGCGATCAGCTTCAACGGTCCTCAGGTCGGCCGCGAGCCAGGGATTAGGGCGCGCTCCGCCAACGCTGCACCGCCCAGACCAGCATGGCCAGCCCGAAGGCGGCCAACACGCTGCCTAGCACCGTGTACTCGGAGTGGCCCGTCATGAACGAGCCGTGCACGGCGCCGACACCCTGTCCGATCCATACCCCGCCGACCACTATGCCCACCAGCCCCACCAATGCTCTCCACCACATTCCGGCCTCCTAGGCCACTGCTCTTGCTACACCTCGCCGGACGGCGCGGTGGTTAGGAACTGACGCCAGGTGATGGTGCCCACCGCCCGCTCCGGGCAGGTGTTGAAACCCTGTCGGAAGGCTCGGGCGGTAGCCCCGGGTAGAGGCACCCGGACCGTCCGGCGGAGCCGTCCCCGCAGCTCCCGCCACGCCGCCACCATGCTCGCCAGGTCCATCACGTCGGGACCGCCGACGTCGGGAACCCGACCCGCCACCGGGCCGGTGGCCAAGCGGGCCAGGTGATCAGCGGCCTCGGCGGCGGCCAGGGGCTGGAAGCGGAAGTCGAGAGGAAGGGGCGCCACCGGCAGGCGGGACAGGAATCCCAGGCCCACGTCCATCAGCTCGTGGAACTGGGTGGCCCGCAGGATGGAGTGGGGCACTCCCGAGGAGGCGATTATCTCCTCGACCCGCAGCTTGGCCCGGTAATAGGAGTACGGGATGCGGTCGATGCCGACGATGGAGATGTAGACGAGGTGATCCACGCCGGAACAGGCGGCCAGGAGATGACGGGTCTGCCGCTCGTCCCGCCGGCCGAAGCGCCGAGTGTCAGAAGCAGCGTGCACCACCACCGAGGCACCCCGGACCGCCGCTTCCACGCCGGCTCCGGTGCTCAGGTCGCCATGATGGGTGCCGGCGCCGGGACGCCGGGACAGGACCCGAACGTCATGTCCCTCACGGCGCAGGCGGGAGACGACGTGCGTGCCCAGGGTGCCGCTGCCACCGGTGACGAGGATGGTGGTCACTGATGCCAAGGTAGGTCAGTCCGGTCAGCAGGGGGGCGTGGCTTTCCGCGTCACACCACGCGCCTCAGTCGGCCAGGCGGGGTCTCAAGCCGCCAGGCGTAGCGGCTGGGCCGCCTGGTGCTGGTGGCGATGAACTCGACCCGGTTGGACAGATGGGCGGCCAGGGAATCGGGCACCAGCATGGCCGCCTCGATCTGATCGAGAGTGGCCAAGGCCGGGTCCAGGCCGGCGTGATCGACGGCCGCCGTCCAGGCGTCGCCCAAGCGTCCCTTGAGGAGCTGGCCGAAGATGCTCGGCAGGGTCTCGGGGTCGTTGAGCAGCCACGAGTGGCGGGCGCCTTCGACCACCACCAGGTCGGCCCGCAGGGTGGCCGCCGCCTGTCTGGCCCCGGCCAGGGGTATGGGGCGGTCGAGGGAACCGTGGATGACCACCGCCGGGATTCGGGCCGCCGCCAACGTTCTCAGCAGGGGATCGGAGGGATCGGCGCCGATCAGGGCGGCGGCGGGCGGGAGCAGCCGGGGAAGCGGGGAGCTCAGACCACTCCGGACCAGGAGGGAGAGGATCTTGGCCGTCTGGTCCAGGTCGTGGGGGTCCACCAGGCTGGCGGTGTCGGTGGCCAGGCGGAGGGCCAGGCCTGCCCCGTCGGCCGGGTTGTGCCTCAAGCGGGCGATCTGGCTGTCCCACTCCCGGCCGACCACGGGGTCGACCAGCACCAGGGCGACGGTGGCGTCGGTGCGCTCGGCGGCCAGCTCGGTGACGATCCGGCCCCCCATGGAATGACCCATGAACACCGCCCGGCGGATGCCCAGAGCGTCCACGGCAGCGGCAAACTCATCCCGATACGCCGACAGCCGGAGGGCAGGGAAGGGCGGGGGCGGGGTCCGGCCGTGGCCGGCCACGTCCACCGCCACGACCATGAAGCCCATCGAGACCAGACGGCTCAGGGTCTGGGCGTAGAGGGCGCCCTGGGCGGCAAAGCCGTGGGCGACCACCAGGGGCATGCCCGTTCCGGCCATGGCCACACCCACCATCCGACCCGAGGCGGTCCGGATCCGGTGGCGTCCCAGCCTGACCACGGGAACGCGGCCACGGCCGCTGGCCGTCGGGCGCGCCGGGACCGAAGGCAGCGAGCTCATAGTGCCTTTCATCCTGCTACCCCGAGGCCACCGCCAGTGTCATGCTCGGGCTGTGACCCCTCCCCTTCACCCCGACCTGGCGCTCCTGGCCCCGCTACTGGGTACGTGGTCGGGCCGGGGCCACGGTGAGTACCCGACCATCGACGCCTTCGATTACGAGGAGACCGTCGAGTTCTCCCACGTCGGCAAGCCCTTCCTGGCTTATGCCCAGCGAACCCGGCACGTAGCCGACGGGCGCCCTCTGCACGCCGAGACCGGCTATTGGCGCGTGCCCGGCCCGGGCCGGATCGAGTTGGTCCTCGCCCATCCCACCGGCGTGGTCGAGGTGCAGGAGGGCGACATGGAAGCCGGGGCGGGCGGGGTCGGGTCTCTGGTCATCCGGCTGGCCTCCACAGCCGTGGCGATGACCGGCTCGGCCAAGGAGGTGACCGCCCTGGAGCGCGACCTCGTCCTCGACGGGGCCAGCCTGCGCTACGCCCTGCGTATGGCGGCGGTGGGCCGGCCTCTCACCCACCACCTCTCCGCCGAGCTGCACCGCGTCGACTGAGCTCCGTCACGGCGGCCGAACCTCCGGAACGGCTCTTCGAGCCAGGGGTTCAGCCGGACTGGTTGGTCAGAATGACCGTGCCGGCGGCGGCAAACATGCCCCCCACTCCGTGGGCCACGCTGATCTCGACTCCCGGTACCTGGGCCGGCGCCGTCCCTCTGACCTGGCGGACCGCCTCCTGCAGGGCGAACATCCCGTACATACCGGTGTGGGTGTAGGAGAGCCCTCCGCCGTTGGTGTTGAGCGGGAGGCGACCCCCGGGACGGGTGTTGCCCTCCTCGATGAAGGCGCCGGCCTCACCCCGGCCCACGAAGCCCAGGTCCTCGAGTCCGTAGATGGGTAGGTGGGCGAAGGCGTCGTAGATCATCAGATGATCGACGTCGGAGGGGCTGATGCCGGCCTCGGAGAAGGCCTGGGCACCAGAGACCCGGAAAGCCTTGGAGGTGGTGAAGTCCTCCATCTGGGAGACCATCGGCGTCTCGAGGACTCACCGGTGCCGAGCACGTACACCGGCGCGGTGGGAAAATCCCCGGCCCGATCGGCCCGGGTGAGGATGAGGGCCCCGCCGCCGTCGGTGACCAGACAGCACTCCAGCAAGTGCATCGGGTAGGCGATCACGCGAGAGGCCAGGACGTCCTCGACCGTTATGGGGTCGTGCATCATGGCCCGCGGGTTGCGCCCGGCCCACTCCCGCTGCACCACCGCCACCATGGCCAGCTGCTCGTGGGTCAGACCGAAGTCCTTCATGTAGCGCAGCACACCCATGGGGAACATGGTCGGGGGACCGGTGGGCCCGTAGGGGGCTTCGAACTGGCCCTGAAGGGTGGCTCCCCCGAAGCCGGGTCCTCCGAATCCTCCCACCCCCACTCGCGAGCGTCCCGACTCCCCGTGGGTGATGAGCACGGTGTCGCACAGGTCGGCGGCCAGGGCGGCGGCGGCGTGGCGGACGTGCAGCATGAACGAGCAGCCGCCCACGCTGGTCCCGTCCAGCCAGCGGGGGGTGATGCCCAGGTACTGGGCCACGGCCACCGGGCTCTGGCCAGCACAGGCCATTCCGTCTATCCGGGCGGGATCGATACCGCAGTCGGCGATGGCGTTGCGGGCGGAATCGGCGTGCAACTCGATGGAAGACATCCCGGGGATGTTCCCGAGCTCGGTCGTCTCGGCCGCGCCGACTATGGCGACTTGGTGGCGGACGCTCATCGGGCCGGCTCGAAGACGGGCAGCATCATCTCGCCTCTGGGTTCGAAGGTGACCTGCAGCGCCATGTCCAGCACCAGGTTCTCCGGGGTGTTCTCGATGCCGATGATGTTGGTCATCATCCGGGGCCCCTCCTCCAGCTGTACGACCGCTATGGCGTAGGGAGCCTCGAAGCCCGGCGCCGCCCGGTGGTTGATGAGGTAGGTGTGCAACCGGGCCCGCCCGCTCACCGTCTCCCAAGCCACCTCCCCGGACAGGCAGGTCGGACAGAAGGGCCGAGGTGGGAAGTAGAAGGCGTCACAGGAGCCGCAGCGCTGGAGACGGAGCTGGCCAGCGGCGCAGCCGTCCCAGAAGGGCTGGGTCTCGGGGGAGGCCTCGGGCACGAGCTTGTCTGGCACCCCATCAATGTAACGATCGCCCCGGCCGGGCTCTGAATAGGCCACCAGGTGACCGCTTTGACCAGCTCGTGCGGACCCAGGCCCCGTCGCCGACCCGGCAGTCGTAGGGGCCTCCATCGGCCGGTTGCAGCCGAGTCCCCAGGGACGAATCGGGCACGATTGCTTACCGATCATTACCATCGGCGCCCGTGGCTACCGACAAGAAGATCCAACACCTGGCCGATACCTGGCTTTTCAACAGTTGCAACCAGCGGGAGCTCCAGCACATTGCCCGCGCCTGTGACGAAGTGGACGTCAAGGAGGGCAAGGAGCTCATCACACAGGGAGCCCTGGGGCGAGAGATGTTCGTAATCCGCCAGGGCGAGGCGACGGTCAAGCGCAATGGTCGCAAGATCACCACGCTGGGCCCGGGGGGCTACTTCGGGGAGTTGTCCATCCTCTCCAGCCTGCCCCGGAACTCGACCGTGGTGGCCGCCAGCGACATGTCGCTACTCGTGCTGGGCGGCCGGGAGTTCGGGGCCCTCCTGGACGAGGTGCCCTCCATCACCCACAAGCTGTTGAGCGCCATGGCCAAGCGCCTCTCCGAGCAGGACACCAAGTCCAAGTAGGAAGGGCTGTCTGCGGCGAGGGTGAACTTCGCCGTCCTCCACGCCCTCACGACAGCGGGGTCGCTCAGGCCGGGCCATCGACGTTGACGGTGATCGGGCCGTGGCCGGCCCGGACCACGATCAGGCGGCTCACCGTCCCGCCCGGATTGGCCTCTCGATGCACGGACCTTGCCGGGACGTGCACGAAGTCACCCTCCGACGCCTCGATGACATCACTTCCCCCCGATCCGGACTCCATCCGCAGATGGCCGGACGCCACATAGATGGACGTCTCGTGCTCGCCGTGGTGATGCCAGCCCGAAACCATCCCCGGCTCAGTTCGGACCAGGCCGGCCCAGATGCCGTCGGCAGCTATGGCTTCCTCTCGCATGACTCCCGGCGTGGGGTCGGCCTCGACCCGCTCGGCTGGGGAGATCCGGCGCGCTGGCTGAGCATTCGTCACGGCTCGAATCTAGGGGATGACCCCGTCGGCGGTCTTGGCCCTTAGGAGTTGCTCAACTCGTCCACGCCGCGCCGGATTCGTGGCTGGCGCTCTCGTCCGAGCCGGCGGGCCCGAGACATACATCTTGGAGACAGGGCCGAAAATCTTGACGTTTGTCTTATGGTGGTTATCGAATCTGTAAACCACCATAAGACAAAGCTCAAGATTTTCGAGCAGTCTTCAAAGTTCATTTCCCATGCTCCCGACCGGAGCCGGAGTGGAGGGCGGCCCAGCGCCGGGCTATCGCCGTGCGGGACGATGGTGCTCAGACGCCTACGGGACCGGACTCTGGGCCGGCGTCGAAGGGCGATGGAGCCGAATCGGCCGGCGGGTCGGCCGGCGGGTCGGCCTCTGAGGTCGGGCCCGGCTCGGGGGGAGCGGTCTCGGTCGTGGCCGCGGGCTCGGCGGGAGCGGCGGCGGCCGCTACGGGCTCGAGTGGAGGGAGGGAGGTCTCGAGGATCTGAGCGATGTCGAGGACCCGCATGGACTCGGAGGCGGCGCCTTCGGACTGACGCTGTTTGACGGCATCATCGATCATGATCATGCAGTAGGGGCAGGCAGTGCCGACCACGTCGGCGCCGGTGCCGATGGCCTCATCGGTGCGCTCGACGTTGATGCGCTTGCCGATCTTCTCCTCCATCCACATGCGGGCCCCGCCGGCGCCGCAGCAGAAGGTACGCCGCTCGTGGCGGTGCATCTCGATGGATTCGACGCCGGGGACGGAGTCGATAACCGAGCGGGGGGCGCCGTAGAGGTCGTTGTGGCGGGCCAGGTAGCAGGGGTCGTGGTAGGTGACCTTGGCGTCGAAGCTGTTGGTGGGGTTGAGCTTGCCGGTGCGGAGCAGCTCGGCAAAGACCTGGGTGTGGTGCAGCACCTCGTAGTTCCCACCCAGGCCCGGGTACTCCCGGCCGATGGAGTTGAAGCAGTGCGGGCAGGAGGCGATGACCTTCTTCACCCTGGCGCCGTTCAAGGTCTCGATGTTCATCTGGGCCTGCATCTGGAACAGGTACTCGTTACCGAGCCGGCGGGCCGGGTCCCCGGTGCAGGTTTCCGCCGGGCCGAGCACAGCAAAGCTGACCTTCGCCCGGTGGAGCAGCCGGGCCACCGATTGGGTGACCTTGCGAGCCCGCTCGTCCAGGGCGCCGGCGCAGCCGACCCAGAAGAGGTATTCCACGTCGTCCGGGATCGAGCCGCTGACCACGCGGACGTCGAAGCCGAGGCCCACGGTCCAGTCGAGGCGCTTGGAGGAACCCAGGCCCCATGGGTCGCCCTGGTTCTCGATGTTGCGCAGCATGAGCCCGGCCTCGGTGGGGAAGCTGGACTCCATCAGCACCTGGTAGCGGCGCATGTCGACGATGGTGTCCACGTGCTCGATGTCCACCGGGCACTGCTCCACGCAGGCGCCGCAGGTCGTGCAGGCCCACAGGGCGTCGGGGTCGATGATGTTGGGCACCAGGCGGGCCTCGGCCGGCTTGAGGTCGACGGCGGTACCGGCGGAGGCGTCGCTCTCGGCGGCGGCCGCGGTGGTTCCCGCCTTGACTCCCGCCCCCACCAGGGCGGCCGAGCGGTCGAAGAGGTGGTCACGCAGCTCGAGGATGATCAACTTGGGCGACAGAGGCTTACCGGTGTTCCAGGCCGGGCACTGGTCCTGGCAGCGGCCGCATTCGGTGCAGGTGATGAGGTCCAGGAGCTGCTTCCACTTGAAGTCCTGGATGTGGCCGGCGCCGAGGACGGCGTCCTCGGCCATGTTTTCGAAGTCCATGTCCGGGGTGGTGGCCAGCGGGCCCAGGGCCTTGGGCCGGCGGGAGAAGCTGACGTTGAGGGGGGCGACGAAGACGTGGAGGTGCTTGGAGTACATGACCACCACCAGGAAGGTCATGACCGAGGCGATCTGGCCGAGCACTCCGAGCGCCTCCAGGACCTCGAGGGTCCCGTGGCTGAGGCCGGACATGAGGCCGCCGGCCCACCAGGAGAGGAAGGCCCAGTGGCTATAGGAGAAGTCGTGCAGCTGGGTCTGGGCGCCGCGGTACAGGACGTTGGTGGCCATGACCATGAAGATCATGAACAGGACGAGCCAGGCGGCGTCGCTGTGCGAGCGGTAGAAGCGGGACTTGCGCTCCAGGCGGTGGGGCGAGTTCTTGAACCGGATCACGGCGAAGACACCCAGGGAGAGGAGCACGGCCGAGACCATGAAGTCCTCCATGAAACCCAGCCAGGAGTCGTGACCGATGAGGGGGATGGCCCAGTTGTGAATGAACAGGTCCCCGAAGGCCTCGAGGATGGTGGTCATGAGGAGGACGAATCCCCAGAAGGTGAAGAAGTGGGCGATACCGGGAACGGGTCGCTTGAGCAGCTTGCGCTGGGCGAAGACATCCTGAAGCTGGGCCCACAGCATGCCGGACACGTTCTCCAGGCGCTCCGGGGCCGGCCGACCGACCATGACCATGCGGTAGAGGTCGCGCGCCCGCCGGGCGGCCACGGCCAGGGCGACAGCCGTGATAGCCCATCCGATGACGAGTCTCACTTGGCTCCTTTTATCGGCTCCGCTCCGGGACTACCTGGTCACGGGCGGCGGCAGTCTAACCAGGGCGGAATCTGCCCTACCCACCCAGGAACTG
>DATLUK010000095.1:0-2987 GCA_035533195.1 Acidimicrobiales bacterium
GCATCCGGACGCTCAGGTCGATGTAGTCGAAGCCGGCCTGAGTGGCCAGGGCGGCCACCACGTCCTCCTCCTTGACCAGGCCACGCTGGGTGAGGATGCGACCCAGGGCCCCACCGCCGCCGATCTGCTCGGCCAGCGCCAAGGTCAAGTCCCCCTCGGTGAGGGCGCCGCGCTGGATGAGCAGCTGCCCCAACTGGGTCGGCTCGGATTTGATCTCAGCGGCCACTTTCATATTCAACCGGTCCTCCGGGCCACACTCGGGCCGTTGCTCGGTCCAGTGCACTGAGCCTCTATCGGCAGTTAGACCGAAAACCTGGAGCCCTCCAGCCTGGCCGCGACGCCGGCCCGCATGGCCTCCAAGGGTGGGTCCAGCCCCGTCCAGGCCCTCAGCTGGTGTCCGGCCTGGCGCACGAGCATGCCCAGACCGCCTATGGGCCGGGCCCCCCGCTCGGCCGCCGCGGTCAGAAGAGGTGTGGTCAGGGGGTGGTAAACCAGGTCGACCACCACCTGTCCGGGCCGCAGGAGGCCAGGCTCCAGGGCCATCCGGGGGTCCCCACCCATGCCCAAGGGGGTGGCGTTGACTATGAGGGCGGCGCCGGCCACCTCCCCAGGGGGCCCCGTTCGGCCTAGGCCCCCGGCCAGGGCCGCCGCCCTCGAGGCCGCCTCCGGACTCCGGTTGACGACCAGCACCTCGCTCGCTCCGGCCCCGGCCAGGGCCAGCACCACCGCCCGGGCCGCCCCGCCGGCGCCCAGGACCACACAGGACAGCCCGGCGGGTTCCACCCCTTCCGCCCCCAGGGAATCGAGGAAGCCGGCCCCGTCGGTGTTGTCGCCCACCGTGTCCGAACCGGACCAGTAGACCGAATTGACAGCTTCCAGCCGCTGGGCGGCCGGGGTGAGCCGGTCGACCAGACCGGCCATCTCCGTCTTGTGGGGCATGGTGACCGACAGGCCCCGCAGCCCCAGTCCCCGGAAGCCGGCGATGGCGCCGCCGGCGGCTCCGGGAGCGACCTCGAAGGCCAGGAACGCCCAGTCCAGGCCCAGTTCAGCGAAGGCGGCGTTGAACAGGGCCGGGGAAAGTGAGTGGCGGATGGGCGAGCCGATGACCCCGGCCACCTCGGTGGCTGCGCTCAGGGGAATGCCGGCCCTCACCCGGCCAGCCCCCGGCTGCGGGCCAGGGCGATGTTGGCCTCCTGGCCGGCCAGGGTGGCCGAGAACGCCTCGGTACCGTCCCGCTCCACCACCACGTAGTACAGGTAGCCGCCGGTAGACGGGTGGAGAGCCGCCTCCAGAGCGGCCTGGCCGGGACAGGCGATGGGGCCGGGCGGCAGCCCGGTCACTAGGTAGGTGTTATACGGGGACGACACCTGAAGATCGGCGGCGCTCAAGCTGGTATGACCCGCGCCGAGGGCAAAGAGAACTGTGGCGTCGATCTGGAGGCGCATGCCCTTGGCCAGCCGGTTGTAGATGACCTCCCCCACCAGGGCCCGGTCACCGGATTGTTTGGCCTCTCTTTCGATGAGCGAGGCCACTATCATCGCCTGGTACGGACTGACGCCGACCGAGGATGGGGCGCGGGACAGCCCGACATCGGACGCCACATGGTCGAAGCGGGCGATCATCTGGTCCAGGATGGCGGCGTCGCTCTCCCCCGGGGTGACGGTATAGGTGTCCGGGAACAGCAGCCCCTCGAGATCGGTACTGCCGGCCGGCTCGTAGGGACTCCGCACCGTACCGCCGTCGGCCACGGCCAGGAAGTGGGCGGCGCTGTGGCCGGACAGGGCACCCACCCGCTGGGCTATCTGGCTCACGGTGAAGCCCTCCGGGATCACCAGGGACCGGCTCACTTCCGGGCCGTTGAGGGCCTTGACCACGGCCGGGTAGGAATCGTCCTCCCGCAGTGCGTAGACCCCGGCGTCGAAGTGGCTGCCGCCGTGTAGGCGCAGATACACGCGGAACCAGAACGAGCTGGATATGACCCGGTCAGCCACGAGCAGCCCGGCGATGGAATCGGTGCTCGATCCCTCCGGGATGGTGACGTCGACCACCCGGCCGGGGTGGGTCGAGGGGTTGATCTGGCTCTCGACCCAGAGGCCGGTCACCGACACCAGGCTCAACAGCACGGCCAGGCAGAGAGCGAGGACCCGGATTCGCGACACCTAGGCGCTCCGGGAGTCGAGCCAGGACTGTAGGAAGACCGCGGCCGCGGCCGAGTCCACCGATCCGCTCCGGCGCCGGGCGGCCTTGACGGCCCGGCCGCCAGCCGCCTGGCGCAGGGAACGGGTGGCGACCACGGTGCTGAAGCGCTCGTCGTGGAGTTCCACGGGCACACCCACCCGGGCCTTTATCTCCTCGACCTCGGACAGCACGGCCCGGGCCGCCGGGCCTTGGGCCCCCGAGAGGGATAGAGGCAGACCCACCACCAGCACCTCGGCCCCGGTCTCGGCCACCTGCCGGGCCAGGGCGTCGTGGTCAGCGCCGTGATCCCGGCCCCGCTCGATGACCCCAGCCGGTGAGGCCAGGATCCCCCCCGGGTCGCTGAGGGCGAGTCCGATGCGACGGGCCCCGAGGTCCACGCCCAGGGCTCTCACCTGCCGAGCTGGCTCCTAACCCCGGCCAGGGCCTCATCCAGCTTGGAGACGTCCCGACCGCCCGCGGTGGCCAGCTCGGCGTTCTTGCCTCCTCCGCCGCCCACCAGACGGGCCGCCGGGCTGATGAGATCGGAGGCGACCAGCTCGGAGCCCTTCTCTACCGCCGCCACCAAAGCCACACTCGCTCCATCGGGGGATCCGCCCAGCACGACCACCCTGACACCCGCCTGCTGACGGACCGATACGGCCAGGCTCCGCAGCTGGTCGGGGGCGAGGTCATCGACCCGGGCCACCACCGACCCATCCACCGCCGCGCCCGCCAGCTCGCTGGCCTGATCGGCCAGTCCGCGGCGTTGGGCCTGGCGCAGGGCATCCTCGGAAGCCCGCTGGCGCTCC
>DATLUK010000096.1:0-5016 GCA_035533195.1 Acidimicrobiales bacterium
CAGGGTGGCACCGCTGACGGTCATCCGCTCCAACAAATCCAGCGGGACGGTGCGATGGTTGAGGCCGACTACGACTACAGACACGCCCGGAGCCGCTCCCTCGCTTGGTCGATCTGGCCGGTGCGGATCAGACCGAGCATGTCCGAGTTCAAGGCCCCTCGCCAGTTGGCCGCCTCGGTGGACCGGCCGGTGGCCTTGAGGTCGGCCCGCGCCTCGCTGAGCAGTTCAGCCAGGACCTCCATGTCCGGACCTGCCCCCAGTTCGGTCTCTAGGCGGTCCCGCAACCATGACGCCAGGGCCGGGCTGGCTCCGCCGGTGGAGACGGCCACGCTGACAGGTCCCCGCCGGGCCACCGCCGGCAGGTGGAACGAGCAGGAGACGGGATCATCGGCGGCATTGACCCAGACCCCGGCCGCCTCGGCATCCCGGAACACGGCCCCGTCCACCTCCGGATCCCCTGTGGCCGTCACCACCAGCCGGTAGGAGGCGGCCTCGGGCGAGCGGTAGGGGCGCCGCTCGATAGTCAGGCCTGAATCGGCCAGCACCTCGGCCTCCGGGCCGACCCGGGGGGCGACCATGTGCACTCCTGCGCCGGCGTCGAGCAGGCCGACGGCCTTGCGGGCCGCCACCCGCCCACCGCCCACCACCAGACAGGGGCGGCCTTCGACCAGCAGGGTCACGGGATAGCCGGCCGTCACGCCGAGGCCGTGCCCAGGTGCTGGGGGTGGGCCTGGTGTTGATAGAAGGTCAGCACCTGCAGCTCCATGGACAGATCCACGTTGCGCAGGCTGACCCCGGTGGGAACGCTCAGGAGCACGGGGGCGAAGTTGAGAATGGAGCGCACCCCGGCCGACACCAGCCGGTCGGCCACCTCCTGGGCCGAACCGGCGGTGGTGGCCAGGATGCCCACCGCCACCTGGCCCTGGGTGACCACCGACTCCAGCTCATCGATGGAGACGACCGTCAACTCCCCGATGCTCTCACCGATCAGGCTGGGGTCGGCATCGACCAGTGCGGCCACCCGGAAGCCCCGGGTCCCGAACCCGTGGTAGTTGGCCAGGGCCCGGCCCAGATTGCCCAGCCCCACGATGACCACGGGCCAGTCCCGGGTCGTGCCGAGCTCCCGACCGACCTGGTCAACCAGGAAGCCCACGTCGTATCCGACCCCACGGGTGCCGTAGGAGCCCAGGTAAGAGAGGTCCTTGCGGACCTTGGCGGCATTGACCCCGGACAGCTCGGCCAGCCGCTCGGACGAGACGGTCGAGACCTGATCGGAGGCCAGCTCCAACAAGGAGCGGAGATAGACCGGCAGGCGGGTGACGGTCGCCTCGGGTATCCGCGCTCTACCGGCCACGCCTCCAGGCTACCGCCGCTCGTGCCTCACTTCACAAGAGATCAGGCTGAGATCAGGCCTCGTCGCGCAGGGCCCGGCGCAGCAGCTTGCCCCCCAGCCCCCGGGGCAGGCTGTCCACGATGTGGACCCGGGTCGGGCACTTGTAACGGGCCAGCCGGCCCCGGCACCACACCCTCAGCCCATCCTCGTCCGGGCTGCGTCCGGGGGCCGGGACCACGAAAGCCTCCACCGCCTCGCCCGTCTCGGGGTCGGGCACGCCGACCACGGCCACTTCGGCCACGTCCGGGCTCTCGCCCAGGGTGTCTTCCACTTCGGCCGGATAGACATTGAATCCGGACACGATGATGAGGTCCTTGGACCGATCGACCAGGTACAGATAGCCGTCATCGTCGGCCACGGCCACGTCCCCCGTCCGCAGCCAGCCGTCCTCGCTGAGCACGGCGGCGGTGGCCTTGGCGTCCTCCCAGTAGCCGCCGAAGACGTTGGGACCCTTGACCCAGAGCTCCCCGGAGTCCCCGATAAAGGCGTCCTCCCCGTCCTCATCGATGATCCGCACCTCGACCCCGGGCACGGGCACGCCGACGGAACCGGGCTTGGCCACCCCGCCGATGACCGAGGAGGTGACCACCGGGCTGGCCTCGGTCAGCCCATAGCCCTGCCAGAGGGGAAGGCCGAAGCGGGACTCGAAGGCCTGGGCGATCTCGGGGCTCAGAGCCGAGGCCCCTGACACGGCCAGGCGGACGCCGTCCAGGGCCCGGGGGCGATCGACCCCGGCGGCGGCCAGGGCGGCAAACATCGGCGGCGCCCCGGCCAACAGGCTCACCCCCCGGGCCGGGATCTCGTCCAGAGCCGAGTCGGCGTGGAACCGCTCGACCATCAAGACGCTGGCCCCGGCCAGCAGAGACAGTCCCAGGACGACGTTAAGGCCGAAGACGTGGAACAGGGGCAGAACGCCGTAGCTGACGTCCCCAGCCAGGAGGGCCCGGCCGGGATGGTCCTGGACCTGGTTGAGGTTGGCCAGCAGGCTGCCGTGGGTGAGGATGGCCGCCTTGGGCGAGCCGGCCGTGCCGGCGGTGAAGATCAGCACGGCGGCATCCCCGGGCGCCTTATCGGCCAACTCGGCCGCAGCCCCGCTGGACAGCTCGGACATGGGCGTCGAGCCCTTGAGCGACTCGGCTCCCGGGGCGGCCACCACCAGTCGGTATCCGTCGCGCCGGGCGGAGCCCGAGAAGGCTTCCGCCGCCTCAGGTCCGACGAAGGCGGCGCTCACTCCCACCGCCCCCAACTCGGCTTCGATGGCCGGGGCCGGCAGGCCGGGCTCGATGGGAACGGCCACCGCCCCCACCCCCAGGACCGCCAGGTAGGCCACGGCAAAGGGCCAGTCGTTGGCCAGCGCCAGCGCCACCCGGTCGCCCGGGAGGACACCCGCGTCGGACAGGCCGCCCCTCAGGGCGGAGACCTCGGCGCGCAACTCTCCGTAGGAAAGGGTGCGGGCCGGCGCCAGAATCGCCGGTGCGTCCGCCGGATGCTGGTCGGTGATCGAGGCCAGGTTCATCCGGCCATCTGCTGGATCAGCCCGCCTCCGTGTAACGGGCCGCCAGATAGCGGTCGATGTCTTCCTCGCGGAGGCGGAAGGATCGTCCGATCCTCACCGCCGCCAACTCGCCCGAATTGATCAGGCGGTAGACCGTCATGTTCGAGACCCTGAGGTTCCTGGCGACTTCACCGACTGTCAGAAAGCTGGTTCCGGCGTAGCCCGATTGCGTCAGTGGAATCACCCCTCTCCGCCCGCAGCGAGATTACATCCGCCCTGCCTGGCCGTCACCTGGAGCGCTCGCGACCCCGGAGCCAGCGGCCTCGGGAGTGGTCGCGACCGGCGGCGGGCCGCCGGGTTGGTGGTCAGCCCAGCTGGCGGGAGCGCTCGGTGGCGGCGATGACGGCGGCCACCACCGCCTGGCGGAAGCCCCGGTCCTCGAGGGCGGCGACGCCCGCTGCGGTCGTCCCCTTGGGCGAGGTGACCATGGCCCGCAGCTCCTCCGGAGGGGTTCCCGTCTCACTGAGCAAGCGGGCCGCCCCGAGGAGGGTCTGGACGGTGAGATCGCGGCTGATGCCATCGGCCAGCCCGACCGAACGACCCGCTTCCATCATGGCCTCGGCCAGCAGGAAGACGTAGGCCGGTCCGGACCCCGAGAGGCCGGTGACGGCATCGATCAGACCCTCCTCGACCCTGACAACCATCCCCACCGCCCTCAGGACGGCCTCGGCCCAATCGATATCCCCGGCCTCGGCCGAGCGCCCGGCGCACAGGGCCGACGCGCCTGCTCCGATCTGGGCCGGCGTGTTAGGCATCGCCCGCAATACCCTCACGCCGGCGCCGGCCGCCGACTCGATGGCGGACGTGCCCACTCCAGCCGCGATGGAGAGGAGCCGGCCTGCTCCTGCCGATCCGGACCCCGCCGCCGCCGCCACCACGTCCGGGGGCTTGACGGCCAGGACGGCGTCAGCAGCCAGGCCGGAAGCGGGCATTTCGGCCAGCAGCTCCAGGCCGGGGAAGGCCCGGGCCAGCTCGTCCCGCCGGGCCCCGGACACCTCCACCACCTGGAGGTCCTCTGGGCGCCGCCCGTGCGCCATGAGGCCCCTCAGGAGGGCCTCGCCCATACGCCCCCCGCCGATGATGGCCATGCCTTTCGTCACCCGGGCAGAGTACGGCGCCAACCTCGGACGCGAGTCGGCCCGAGGAACATCTTGGCCAGCTCCCGTACTTCCCCGAACGGGAGGGCCGTTCCGCACCTCGGGCCGAACTGAGGCCACCCTAACCCCGCCCCTTAGGTGCGGCAAGGGTCCAAAAAAGCCCGTCAGCAGCGGTTTACGCGCACTCCACCAGTTGGCGCTCGGACAACTCGGAATGCAGCGAATCGACCGCCGCCGCCGCTCTCCGCCAGCTATAGCGGCGGGCGTTGACCGCCGCCGCCTGACCCAGCGCCCGGGCCCGCTCGGGGGAAGCCAGAACCCATTCCACGGCCTCGGCAAAAGCCTCCGGGCGCCGTTCGGGCACCAGCACCCCGGTCTGCCCGTCCACGATCAGGGAGCGGAGGCCACCGACGGAGGTGGCCACCACCGGCACGCCGCAGGCGCCGGCCTCGAGGGCCACCAGGCCGAAGGACTCGGTCCGGCTGGGGACCAGGCACACGTCGGCGGCCCGGCAGAAGGTGGACACCAACTCGTGGGGCTGGGGCGGGAAGAAATGGACCCGGTCGGTCAGCCCGGCCTGGTCCACCATGGTGTGGACCCGCTCCACCTCGGCCTGTCCGCCCGGGCCGCTGGCCCCGCCGGCCACCACCAGGAAGGCATCCTCCCGGCGAAGGTGCTCCAGCGCTCCCACCGCCACATCCGCCCCCTTGAGCGGCTGGATGCGCCCGATGAAGAGCAGCATCCGGCCCTCGGTGGGCAGGCCCAGCGCCCGCCTGGCCCGGGAACGGTCCCCGGGGGCGAAGAAGGCATGGTCGACCCCCGGTGCCACTACCCGGATCCGGTCCCGGGGGGCGTCGTACAGCTTGACCAGGTGGTCGGCCTCGGGCACGTTCGGAGCCAGGATGGCGTCGGAGCACCCGATGACCGCCTGCTCGGTCTCCACCCGGCGGGGGTCGTCCCCTCCGTCGGAG
>DATLUK010000097.1:0-12512 GCA_035533195.1 Acidimicrobiales bacterium
GGGCTTCCAAGAGGTGGTGACCGCCGTGGTCTCGAAAGGCGAGGCGGTGTCCATCAGTGGCTTCGCCAAGTTCGCCAAGGTCGAGCGTGCCGCCCGCATGGGTCGCAACCCGGCCACCGGTGAAGCCATCAAGATCAAGGCATCCAAGAAGGCCCGCATCACCCCGATGAAGGCCTTCAAGGACGCGGTGATGAGCCCGGGCCAGGCGCCCAAGCTCGCCCGTGGGGTCTGGCCTCTCGAGGGGGCCGCCCCGGCCAAGGCTCCGGCCCGCAAGGCCCCAGCCAAGAAGGCGAGCACCGCCCGCACCCCGGCCAGGAAGGCTCCGGCCAGGAAGGCCACCGCCACCCGCTCGGCCCCCGCCCGCAAGGCGGCGCCGGCCCGTAAGGCCCCGGTCAAGAAGACGGTGGCCAAGAAGACGATCGCCAGGCGCGCCCCGGCCAGGAAAGCGCCCGCCCGTAAGGCCACCGGCCGGCGCTGATACCAGATGAGCCGGCCGCCGGGCACAAACCCCGGCGGCCGGAATGATCCGATCTGGCTATGGACTGTGTTAGCCGACTCTCCTAGCTTGGGTATTGGTTCGGAACGCAGGCGCCGCTCTGCGGACGGCCCTGCCTCGCGGGCCGGGGTGGTCCGCCCCGAGTCAGGAGGGAACAGGTGAGCGTGATCCGGTCCGAGAGGGTTGAGACGCGTGGCGCTGAGCCCGAGTGGCGCCGCCACGCCGCCTGCCGGCTCATGCCGGCGGAAATGTTCTTCCCGGTCGGCACCAGCGGTATGGCCGTTGAGGACCTGGCCGCAGCCAAAGCCGTCTGCGGGCAGTGCGAGGTCAATGCTGCCTGTCTCGACTACGCCGTTGAGACCCGCCAGGAATTCGGGATATGGGGTGGCACGGACGAGGACGAACGGCGGAACCTGGTGCGCCGCGGCCGCCAGGGGCGCCTCCCCGGCTGAGTCGGCAGCCCTGACACCCCGTGAAGCCCTGGATCGCATCGCCTACCTCCTCGAGCGGGGACGTGAGGCCAGTCCGAAGGTAAGAGCCTTCCGCCGGGCCGCCGCCGTACTGGCCGAAACCGATCCCGAGCAGGTGGCGGCCCTGGCCGGAACGGGACGGCTGCGCAGCCTGCCCGGCATCGGTGAGTCCACCGAGAAGGTGATCCTCGAGTCCCTCCGGGGTGAAGTGCCCGCCTATCTGGCCCGCTTGGAGGCCGAGGTACAGGCGGAGCCGTCGGCTGAAGCCCTCTCCCTGCTGCAAGCGCTCCAAGGGGACTGCCACAGCCATTCGGACTGGTCCGACGGGGGCAGTCCCATCGAGGAGATGGCCCGGGCAGCCATGGCCTTGGGGCATCGCTACTGGGCGCTGACCGACCATTCGCCGCGCCTGACCATCGCCCACGGCCTCGACGTTGATCGGCTGAAGGCACAACTGGAGGTGGTGGCCGAGCTCAACCGGCTCCTCGGCGCCGAAGGGGACTTTCGCATCCTCACCGGGATCGAGGTTGACATCCTCGAGGACGGCGGGCTGGACCAGGACCCCGGGCTCCTCGCGGAGCTCGATGTGGTGGTGGCCAGTGTCCATTCCAAGCTGAGGATGGAAGCCGCTCCCATGACCAGGCGCATGCTCAGGGCGGTGGAGAGCCCTCACGTCGACATCCTCGGCCACTGCACCGGCCGCATCGTGGTGGGACGCGGGCGGCCGGAGTCGACCTTCGACTCGGCCGCCGTCTTTGCCGCCTGCGCCGCCTCGGGCACGGCCGTGGAGGTGAACTCCCGGCCCGAGCGGCTCGATCCACCCATGCGGTTGCTGGAGGAGGCGGTGGGCGCCGGCTGCCTGCTGTCCATCGACACCGACGCCCATGCCCCGGGCCAGCTCGAGTGGCAGATCAACGGGGCCGAGCGGGTGGTCCGGACCGGGGTGGAGACCGATCGCATCATCAACACCTGGGATCGGGAGCGTCTGGTGCCCTGGCTGGCCTCCCGCGCCTGAACTTCGGACCGTCCCGGCCCCGGCCCGGGGCCCGTCGGTCAGGTCTCCCGCACCACCGTGGCCGGATCCCGGGAGTCGAACTGGGCCAGGATGGGGCGTGCCCGGGGCCCAGGAAGTCGAGATCGACGGCCGGCGTCTCGGCCTGTCCAACCTCGACAAGGTGCTCTACCCCAGCGGGTTCACCAAAGCCGGGGTCATCGACTACTACGTCCGGGTCGGCCCCACCATGCTGCGTCACCTCTCCGGGCGGCCCTTGACCCTCAAGCGCTACCCGAACGGATCGACGGCGTCCTTCTTCTACGAAAAGAACTGTCCCAGCCACCGGCCCGACTGGGTGCGCACCATCGAGATCCCCAGCCGCCGCAAGTCGGAAAGGACCATCAACTACTGCAGCGCCGATGACCTGGCCACCCTGGTGTGGCTGGCCAATCTGGCCGCCCTGGAGCTCCACCCGCTCCTGGCCCGGGGCGCCGACATCGAGCGGCCCACAGCCGTGGTCTTCGATCTGGATCCCGGCGCGCCGGCGGCCATGGCCGAATGCGCCCAGGTGGCCGGCGAGATACGGGAGCTGCTCCGTCCCCTCGGCCTGGAGGCCTTTCCCAAGACATCCGGGTCCAAGGGATTGCAGCTCTATCTCCCGCTCAACACGGACACGACCTATGAGTCCACCAAGCCCTTCGCCCACCGGGTGGCGGTCACCCTGGCGAAGAAGCTGCCCAACCTGGTGGTCGCGAAGATGGACAAGGCCCTCCGGAGGGGCAAGGTCCTCATCGACTGGAGCCAGAACCATCCGACCAAGACCACCGTGGGCGCCTACTCCCTGCGGGCCATGGACCGTCCGACCGTGTCCACGCCTGTCTCCTGGGACGAGGTGGAGGCCGCCGCCGGCGGCGGTGAGCTGCGCTTCGAGGCCGGGGATGTGATTGCCCGAGTGGGGGAGATGGGCGACCTCTTCGCCCCGGTGGCCGACCTCGAGCAGGTTCTGCCCGACTGACCCATCCATACCTGTCCTAGACTTGTCTCTCATGGTCGCGGTCCTGCGCCTGGATCACGTCCAACTGGCCATGCCTCCCGGCCGGGAGGACGAGGCTGAGGCCTTCTACCAGGGCCTGCTCGGCATCCCCCGGGTCCCCAAGCCAGCACCGCTGGCCGCCCGCGGCGGCGCCTGGTTCGAGGACGGCCGGGGCCTCAGGGTCCATCTGGGGGTGGAGGAGGACTTCCGCCCGGCTCGTAAGGCCCATCCCGCCTTCGTGGTGGAGGGTCTGGAGGAGCTGCTGACCCGCCTGGATGCGGCCAGGGTCGGGTTCCGACCGGGAGATGACCTCGACGGGGCCAGGCAGGTCTATGTGGACGATCCCTTCGGTAACCGCATCGAGCTGATCGGACCGTCCGCCGGATAGTCACAGGGCCCGGTCAGCATGGGGGCATGACCGTTGCCTTGCTCATTGGACTGGGTGCCGTCCTCGGGGGCGGCCTGGCCGTCCTGGCCGGACTCGCTCTCCGGCGGATGACCGGAGCGGCCGGCTGGTGGCCGGGCCGGGTTCGGGGCCCGGAGGCGGGCCAGGTCGGTGAGGCACTGGCGAGGGTCGAGGACCAGCTGCGCCGGATGGAGGCCGACCGCCAAAACGCCACGGGCGGGATGACCCAGCAACTGCGGGCCCTCCAGGAGAGCCAGGAGCTGATGCGGGGGGAGACGGCCCGGCTGGGCCGGGCCCTCCGGGAGCCGTCAGCCCGGGGCCGGTGGGGCGAGCTCCAGCTGCGCCGGGTGGTGGAGATGGCCGGGATGCTGGCCCAGTGCGACTTCGTGGAGCAGCCCGTACTGGCCGGCCTGGACGGGCCATTGCGCCCGGACATGGTGGTGCGCCTGCCCGGGGGACGCAGCCTGGTGGTCGACGCCAAGGTTCCGTTGCGCGGCTGGCTGGAGGCCCTGGAGGCCACCGATGACGTCACCTGCCGGGCCCGGCTGGCCGATCACGCCCGCCAGCTGCGCGCCCATGTGGGGGCTCTGTCGGCCAAGGAGTACTGGGCCGCCCTGAGCGGAAGCCCGGAGATGGTGGTGGCCTTCGTCCCCGCCGACGGCCTCCTGGCCGCTGCACTGGAGACCGACCCTTCCCTGTTGGACTTCGCCGTCAGTCGGAGGGTCATGCTGGCCACGCCGATGACTCTCATCGCCATGTTGAGGGCCGTGTCCTACGGGTGGCAGCAGGAGGCGTTGGTCGATGACGCCCGGGCCGTGGCCGATCTGGGCCGGGACCTGTACCGCCGCCTGGGCACCCTGTCCGAGCACCTGTCCGGGCTGGGCCGAAGCCTGGACCGGGCCGTGGGCGCCTTCAACCAGACCGTGGGCAGCCTCGAGTCCCGGGTCATGGTCACCGCTCGCCGCCTGGGCGACATGGGTGGACCGGGCTTGGCTCCGCCGACTCCCGCTCCATCGCTCTCGGTCACCCGGGCCGTCCTGGTCAGCCCGGATGCCGATGACAGGCCGGACTGGGCCGCTCCGGACCCGGCGGGCGGGGTGGTCGAGGAGGCCGGCTGATCCGGTTGAATGAGAATGGCGGGGTGGGCCCCCTGCTCGAGATCGTCATCATCCACCACCGCCAGCCGGACAAGTGCATCCAGACCTGCCTGGCCTTTCTGGCCCAGGGGATTCCTCTCCACCTGACCGTGGTGGACAATGGCTCGAGTCCCGCCGACCGGTCCCGAATCACCTCGGCTATCCCCTCGGCCACGGTGGTCCCTTTGGGCGCCAACCGGGGCTTCGGGCCCGCCGCCAATGTCGGCCTGCGCCGGTGGCTGGACCACCCCGGAGGAGATTGGGCCGTGGTCGCACCCCATGACGCCCGCCCCCAGCCCGGCTCGCTCGACCGCCTGTTCGAAGTGGCCGCCACCGTGAGCCGTGCCGGGCTGGCCTGCGCCGAATACGGGGACGACACCCGGCCCATCGTTGACCCCTACCTGGGCGGGATGGTGGTTCCTCTGGCCGGAGCCGGGCCCTGGGTGTCCACCGCCCACCCCCACGGGACCATGCTCGCCCTGCGCCGGGAGTGCCTGCAGGAGGTGGGCCTTTTCGATGAGCGCTACTTCGCCTATGTCGAAGAGGCCGATCTGGCCATGCGGGCGGCGGCGGCCGGCTGGGAGGCGGGCATGGTGGTCGGCGCCACGGTGGCCAACCCGGGTACCAATGTGACCCGGCCGGTGGTCGAGTACCTGCAGACCCGCAACACCTTGTTGCTGGTGCGGGACCACTTCGGCGCCTATCACGGCTTCATTCGGATCTGCATCGGGGTGCTATCCACCCTCTACCAGACGGCCCGTCCGTCCCGGCGGGCACCCTGGTTCGATGCCCGGTCCCGATGGCTGGCCATCCGGGACCGGCTCTGCCACCGTTACGGCCCGCCCCCGGCCCACCTGCTGGCCATACCCCAGAACCCCTGACTCCGTCCTGTCGGCGCCGGACCCCGGACGCCCTGCGCCCGGCTCGCGGCTCAGACCCCGGACTCGATGTTGATCAGCTTCGATGAGTCGGTGGTGTCGTTCTCGTAGAAGTTGAAAGCCTGGTGGACCAGGGTGGTGCGGGAGATACTGGCCACCGGCAGCCCGCCGACCTGGATCTGGTAGGCGGCCACCACCGGCACCTGGGCGCTCCAGCTCCAGGTGCAGCCGCCCCCGTTGGCCGGCAGGCCCGGGCCCAGCGCCGAGGTGCCGAGCACGGCCCCGGTGGAGTCGGCCACGTTGACCACGGTGTTCTCCTTGATCCCGTTGGGTGCCGAGGAGCACCCCGCTGCCGCCGTGTCCTTGGCCACGACACTGCCCTTGAGGGTGATCAGGGCCACGGTGGTGGTGGTGTCGTTCAGGGCGGCGGAGGGTTTCTGGTGGTGCAGGTGGCCGGCCAGGACCCCGGCCGAGAGAAGCACCATGGCGCCGCCGACCATGACCAGGGGCACCCACGGAATGCCCCCTCGGCGCCGCCGAGGCCCCGGACGGGGACCCCGCGGCGGAGCCGGCCGGTCCAGATCGGAATCGAGTGCTGCTCCGCTCAAGCGGGGGCCTCCCTGCGGCCGTGGCCAACCTGCGTGGCGCGGGGGCAAGGTTATAGCCACACTGGTCCGGTGCCTGAGTTGCCCGAAGTCGAGGCCCTGGCTTCCTACCTCACGTCCCAGCTTAAGGGGCGGGCCATCGAAGGGGTGGAGTTGGTGGCCTTCAGCGCCCTCAAGACCTTCCAGCCCCCGGCCGAGTCTCTGGTGGGCCACCCCGTCGTGGGGGTCAGCCGTCACGGCAAGTTCCTCGATTTCGACTGCTCGGGTCTGCACCTGGTCGCCCATCTCTCCCGGGGAGGTTGGATCCGTTGGGTGGAGGCGCCCTCGGCCGCCCGACCCCGCCCCGGGCGGGGCCCGCTCGCCCTTCGGCTACGGGTCTCGGGGGGCCAGTCGGTGGACTTCACCGAGGCCGGAACCAAGAAGCGCCTGGCCGTCTACGTGGTGAACGATCCGGCCGAGGTTCCGGGGGTGGCCCGGCTCGGCATCGATCCTCTCGATCCCGCCTTCACCGCGGTCGCCCTGGGCATCCTGGTGCGGGCGTCCAACGGTCAGATCAAGGGCCTCCTCACCGACCAGTCGGTGCTGGCCGGAGTGGGCAACGCCTATTCCGATGAAGCCCTCCACCGGGCCGGCCTGTCTCCGTTCAAGTCCGCCTCCAAGCTGAGCCAGGAGGAGATCGAGCGGCTCCACCAGGCCTTGACCTCCAGCCTGGGTGAAGCGCTGCAGCGGGCCCGGGGCCTGGCCGGAGCCGAACTCAAGGACGACAAAAGGGCCGGTCTCCAGGTCCACGGGCGTACCGGTCTGCCCTGTCCGGTGTGCGGGGACACCGTTAGAGAGGTGTCCTTTGCCGAGAAGTCCCTGCAGTACTGCCCGACCTGTCAGACCGGGGGCAAGCCCCTGGCCGACCGGAGGCTGTCCCGCCTGCTCAAGTAATTACGTTCGCCCGGCGGGTCCCCTACACCCCGCCTCCTCCGCCCGACGGGGACCCCAGCCCCGTCGGCGGCCGTCATGGCCCCCGCCGGCGGGAACGCAGCCCGGTTATGGCCAGGATGGCCAGGGCGACCGCCACGCCCGCCCCGGAAAGCTCGGGGAAGATGGCGTTGATGGTCACGCGGGGGGAAGCGGCGGTGGCCGACAGGGCGGGGACCGTGGTGGTGGTGGACGGCGGAGGAATGAGGGTGGTGCTGGAGGTGGGGGCCGGCCGGGCCGTGGTGGTGGTGTAGGCCGTGGTGGACGGCGAGACCCGATGGGCCAGCGTGGTGGTGGTGGCCGGATGGGTGGTGGTGGTCGGTGCCGCCGTGGTCGGGGGCAGCGTGGTGGCGCCGGGAACCGACGTGGTGGTGGTGCTCGGCAGCAGGGCCATGGGCCGATTCTCCCAGGCTCAGACCCTCCCCGGGTGGGACCGCCGCCTCAGGCGGGAAGGGGAACCCCGGCCAGGGCGGAGCCCATCAGATCGACGAAGTTGTCGGCGTAGAACCGACGCCTCTCCACCTCCCCGACCCTCTCCAGGCTCCGGCCAAAGCGACCGAGCGGATTCCGGCCTCCCTCCACATGGGGGTAGTCCGAAGAGAACATGGCCACCTCGGGGCCGGTCTGTTCGATGATCCAGCCGGCGTCCTCATGCGGGTAGGGGGTCACCCTCACCTGGCGGCGGATGTACTCGCTCGGCAGGAGGGCGAGCGACTGGAGGCGGGCCTCGTTCTTGCGGAAGGCATCGGCGGCCGAATCGAGGGACCGCATGAGCCCGGGCAGCCAGGAGGCCCCCTGTTCTATGACCCCGATCCGCAGGGCCGGGAACCGTTCCAGCACGCCGTCGATGATCATGGTCGAGAGGGTCTGCATGACCGGATAGGGGATGGCCATGTAGTCCACCGAGCGGAAGTTCCCATCCCCGCCGTGGAAGTCGGGGACCGGTGGCAATCCATTGTTGAAGTACTGAGGATCGAGCAGGCGCCCGCCCCCGCCGACGTGGAAGACGATCGGCACCCCGGCCTCTTCGGCCTGGCGCCAGACCGGGTCCAGCCCGACATGGCTGGGGGAGTGGCCGGCCGGGCAGGCCGAGGCCACCATCAGGGCCCGACAGCCCATCTCCAGCGCCTCCGCGGCAAAGCGGGCCGACTCCTCGAACGAGCTCAGCGGCACGTATCCCACCGGCAGCAGCCGGGGATCCACCGAGCAGAACTCCACGATGGCCCGGTTGTGAGCCCGGGCCGCCCCGTAGGCGAGGAGGTCGTCACTCTTGTGCTCGAGCTCCAGCATCGACTTGTTGGCGAAGGTGTTGAACACCAGCTGGCTGGCGAAGCCCATGAGGTCCAGCGCGGCCGGGCGGTCCTCCTTGATGAACGACCCGGTGGCGGCCCAGTTCTTGCGCAGCATGATCTGCGAGCTGTCCTCGGCCCGGTAGGAGGGGTCCTGGTGGCGCCGGGCGTAGTGCTCGATCAGATCGGATCCCTCCGAAGTAACCGGGGCGTACAGGGGGCCCAATCTCTCCCGTATCCCGGGGTCGGCGTAGGGAGCCAACCAGTCGGGCGGCTCCATGATGTGGGAGTCGGCGTCGTGGATCAGCTGATCGCCCGCATATGACATTGTTGGCCTTCCTGGCGGAGGATGTCCCGGCTGGTTGGCGAATCGTAGGCCCGGGTAGCTGTCCTGGGGGGTGGCGGTATCAGACGAAACCGGATGCTGGCGGCGCTCGGCCTGATGGGCCTACTCGGGGTTCTTGGTCCTCTTGGCGCCGCCCGAGCCGGCTCTGCTGCGGCCGCCGGCCTGCCCCCGGCCACCACCACCCCTACGTCCACCACCACCCCTACGTCCACCACCACAGTCCCACCCACCCCGGCCATGGCCGCCGAGCAGGCTTCCGTTCGCCGCAGCGGGCCCAGCTCCACCGCACCCCTCCTGGCCGCCCTGGCCCCGTTGGCCCGCCTGGGGCTCAGCCAGGAGCAGATCGCCATCCTCGGCTTCGGCCAGTTCCCCGTGGCCGGACCGGCCTACTACTCCGACATCTTCCTGGAATACCGCTCCTGGCCCGAGCCCCATGTCCACCAGGGAATCGATATCGAAGCGGGGGAGGGTACCCCGCTGCGCTCACCCGCGGATGGCATCCTCACCTACTCCGACAGTGACCCACAGGGCTACGGCCTGACCGCCCTGGTCATCCAGACGGACGGGACCACCTATCTCCTGGCCCACATGAGCGCCACCGTCCTGGGTCTGGCCAGCGGTGACCTAGTGAGCCAGGGCCAGGTGATCGGCTTCGTCGGGGAGACCGGGGATGCCACCGGGCCCCACCTCGACTTCGAGGTGCATCCCCACGGCGGGCCGGCCATCGACGCCAAGCCCATCCTGGATGAGTTCCTGGCCGCCGCCATCGCCGCCGCCCCCCGGCTCATCGCCGAGTACGGGGGCCAGCCCGCCCCCGCCGCGGCTATGACCGCGGCCGTGGCCGCCCCGTTCCCGGCCCCGGGTCTCGCCACTACTGCCCCTTCGGAAAGGAAGGACCGGGCAGGGGCTGCCCGCCCCATAGCCATGGTGTCCTCCCATCACTCCTCGCTGCGACTGCTTCTCGCCCTGGTGGCCGGCCTGGCCCTGGCTCTGGTCGCCTCCGGCGTCTGGAACACCCGGCGGCGGGTCCGAGGCGGCTGGACCGAGCCCTAACCTCCCCGGATGGTCACCGCCAAGGACGAGCGGGCCGCCCTGGAGGCGGTCCCGCAGGGGCTCTTCATCGACGGCCAGTGGCGGGAGTCCGCCTCGGGCACCTCTTTCAAGGTCGAGGACCCCTCCACCGGCGATTCGGTGGCCGAGGTGTCAGACGGCACCGCCCAGGACGCCCAGGACGCTCTGGCCGCAGCCCACCGGGCCGGGCCCGCCTGGGCCGCCATGCCCCCCCGCCAGCGCGGCGAGATCCTGCGCCGGGCCTACGAGGCCCTGGTAACCAGGACCGAGGAGCTGGCCCTGGTCATGACGGTGGAGATGGGCAAGCCCCTCGACCATTCAAGGTCCGAGATCACCTACGCGGCGGAGTTCTTCCGCTGGTTTTCCGAGGAGGCCGTCCGGGTGCGGGGTGACTGGCTGGTGGCGCCGGACGGAAAGGGACGCCTGCTGACCATGCGCCAGCCGGTCGGGCCCTGCCTGTTCATCACCCCGTGGAATTTCCCCATCGCCATGGGCACCCGCAAGATCGGCCCGGCTCTGGCCGCCGGCTGCACGGTGGTCATCAAGCCGGCCGCCTTGACCCCGCTCTCCATGCTCTCCCTGGCCCGCATCCTGGAAGAGGCCGGTCTGCCAGCCGGGGTGCTCAACGTTGTGACGACGTCGCGTTCCGGGGACACCCTCGAGCCCTTGTATGGGGACCGGCGCCTGCGCAAGTTGTCCTTCACCGGCTCGACCGAAGTGGGGCGCAACCTCTATGCCCGGGCCGCCGAAGGGGTACTGCGCATCTCCATGGAACTCGGCGGCAACGCCCCCTTTCTGGTCTTCGCCGACGCTGATCTGGACGCGGCCGTTGACGGGGCCGTCCTGGCCAAGATGCGCAATGTCGGGGAGGCCTGCACGGCCGCCAACCGTTTCCATGTCGAAGCGTCGGTGGCTCCCGACTTCGCCCGCCGCCTGGCTGAGCGCCTGGGCGCCATGAAGGTGGGTAGGGGCACCGAGCCGGGCGTCGAGGTGGGTCCTCTGGTCGATGAGGCGACACGCGACAAGGTCGATGAGCTCGTCGCCGACGCCGTCGGGCGGGGCGCCGAGGTCCTGACCGGCGGCGGGACCATCACCGGGCCCGGGCACTTCTACCAACCCACCGTCCTGGACTCGGTCCCCCCGGGGGCCCGCCTGCTGTCCGAGGAGATCTTCGGACCGGTGGCCCCGGTGGTCGCCTTCGACACCGAGGAGGAGGCGGTCCGGGCCGCCAACGACACCGAGTTCGGCCTGGTGGCCTATGTGTACACGTCCGATCTGAAGCGGGCCATCCGGGTGGTCGAGGGACTGGAGACCGGCATGGTGGGGCTCAACCGGGGCCTGGTCTCCAACCCGGCCGCCCCCTTCGGTGGGGTGAAGGCCTCCGGCATCGGCCGGGAGGGCGGCCGGGAGGGGATCGAGGAGTACTTGGAGACCAAGTACGTGGCCGTCGACCTCTAGAGATGCCCGGCCCGCCGAGGGAGCGCCTCAGGTGAAGAGGGTGACGGTCAGATCCGAGGTGTAGACGCCTGTCCTGGTCCCGTCGGGCGGAGACAGGGTCAGAGTGCTGGTGTCGGTATAGGTCCCGGTATAGAGCACCGAAGCCGACTCCCCAGTATCGACAAAGAGAGTCTCCGCCGCCCCCATCTCCCCCGGTCCCGAGACTGCTGCGGCCACACCACCCCCGCCCGCCTGGTCCACCTGGTTGGCTCCATCGACCAGGCTGGTGGCCGGAACGACGTTGCCGGCCGCGTCCTGGAAGTCAGACGCCTGGGCCGTCACGTACCAGCCGTTGGTGGCCCCGCTAATGGCTGCTTCAGACACGACCACGGTCAAGGGCGTCGAGGTAGGCAAGGTACCCAGGCTGGAGGTGATGGTGGCGGGGGTCACCGAGGTGATCGATCGACTGCCGATGGAGCCGGCGGTCAGGGTGGCCGTCAGAGGAATCGATGTGTGCTGACCGGCAGTGGCGGCCGACGCCGGCCCCTCTCCCGAGCAGGTGGCGAGCACCGACCCGGCCGCCAGAAGCAGTACGACCGCTCCGCAATGGCGCCTCGCCATCGTGCCGGCTATCTCCTTCCCCCTCTATGCCCGCCTGACGGCGGCCGCAGGATCGGTCTGTCTGCACCTATCGGCTGGCGCCGGGCCGACTTGACTAAACGACCGGGCCGATCGCTCGGGCCAGGACGGCGGCTACGCAGTCGGCCGGGGCGTCCTCCTGGAGGAAGTGGCCGGCGCCTTGGATGCGGTCGAGCGTCGCGCCGGCCAGTGCCGAAGACCACTCCTCGGCGCCGGCCCAGCTGAACACCTCGTCGGCGTCGCCCCAGACGAGGTGGATGGGGCCATCCCAGGAACGGAGTTGGTGGTAGCACTGTTGTTGCCAGGCGGCGCCACCTTCGGAGGGCTGGGCGAAAGGCAGACACCAGGGGAAACGGCGGGCACCGGCTTTGGACTCGGCTCCGGTGAAGGGGGCGTCGTAGGCGGCCTGAACGCCGGCCAGGTCGTGCCCGGGCCGGCGCAGGGATCGGGACACCACCACTCCGGTGGGCATGTCCCCGCCCATGTGCTGGGGATCAGTGGCGATCTGGTGCCAGAAGCGGAGGCCCTCGCTGTACTGGTAACGGTCGTGGTGCAGCCAGGTGTTGGCGATGAAGAGCCGGGCAAAACGCTCCGGGAGATCGCAGGCGTTGCGCAGGGAGATGGGCCCTCCCCAGTCCTGGCAGAAGAGATGGATGCGGGAGAGGTCGAGGGTTTCGATCAGGGCCCGCTGCACGCCGACGTGGCGGTCGATGGTGTACCAGTCATCGTCGGTCACCTTGTCA
>DATLUK010000098.1:0-2053 GCA_035533195.1 Acidimicrobiales bacterium
GGAAAAGACCATGTCCAGCTTGTGCGCCGAGTACGGACCGTTGACCCGCCACACCTTGACCACCACCTGATCGGCCCGCTCGGTGTCCACCACCATGGCCAGGTCGATGCTGTATTTGGTCATCAGCTGCTGGGCCTTGGCGGTGAAGGTGGCCGCCTCCTCCGGCGTGGCCCCGGGGTCCTCGGCCTGGGTCAACAACTTGCGGACCTTCTCAGCCATCTCCGCCCGCATCTCTTCAAAAAGACCGTTCTTGCTCATGTCCCCATCCTGTCCGTCGGCTGTAACGGTCTCGGGGACCGGGGCCCCATGGCCGCCGGCACCGGGACCGGCGCCACCGCCGGCTGGCTCCGCCGGCTCACCACCCGCCAGGGCAGGTACCGGGGCCGCAGGGTCGCCAGGCCGTAGCCGATGGCGAGGACGGCCACCCCACCGAAGATGTCCAGGATGTAGTGGTTGCCCGTTATCAGGATGGTCACGATCGTGGCGATGGGGTCGAGCACCAGCAGCACCCGGATCCAACGCCGCTTGACCAGCGGATACAGCGCCAGCACCGACCACAGGGCCCAGGAGACGTGCAGGCTGGGCATGGCCGCGAACTGGTTACCGAAGTCCTTCAACAGCACCCTGTCCCAGCTGCCCAGCCCCCCGATCGTCTCCATCGTGTCCATGATCCTGAAGCGGGCCGGCAGCATCCGGGGCGGCATCAGTGGAAAGACGGTAAAGCAGGCCAGAGCGACGGCCGTCGTCCACGCCAGCGCATCCCGCCAACGCAGATAGCGCACCGGATCGACCCGGAACACCCACAGCAGAGCCGCCACCGGCAGGATGAAATGGACGGTGGCATAGAACAGGTCGGCCAGCTCGATCAGCAGCCGGGAGTGCAATGCCCAGCCCTGGATGGCGCGCTCATGGAAAAGGCCCAGGGCCCTCTCCAGGCGGATCTGGTCCAGGGCGTGGCCGTAGGCGACGGGAGCGCTCTTCCCGGCGAAGTCACTCGTCCACTCGTACACCCCCTCGAACATCACGACCAGGGTGAGCTCCCGCCAGAAGCGGAGCCGGACCGGTCGGGCCCTCCAGTCCTCCCACCGCCCCCTTAGCTGCACGCCCCAATGATCGCCGATCCGTCCGGAGCCTCAAGGACGCCCCGATCCTGCCGAGGGATAGGACAACTCCCTCTTTCACGGCGGAACGGCGGAATGTCCCCCTCAATCTTCTTTCCCCGGCGCGCGCGTCCATCCATCCGGCACCGCGCCGGGACCATCCTGGTGGTCCTGGCCACCGCGGCCGTCTCCCTGGCCGGCCTGATCCTGGCCTCGGCCACCCCGGCCCTGGCCGCCGCCCCTGGCCCGCCGGCCCCCGCCTCCCCGGCTGACCGCCCGGTCACCTCCGGCTACTGGCTTCTCACCGACAACGGCGGGATCATGAGCTTCGGCGGCGTCCAGCTGTTCGGCTCGGCCACTGGCCTCGGGGCCAAGGTGGTCGGCTTGGCCACCACTCCCGACGGCCAGGGCTACTGGATAGCGGCGGCCAACGGAGCCGTGGCCGCAATAGGTGACGCCACCGCCTACGGCTCAGCCCACGGCCTGGTCGCGCCCATCGTCGGCATCACGGCCACCCCCGACGGCGGGGGCTACTGGCTGGTGGCCTCGGACGGAGGAGTGTTCAGTTTCGGTGACGCACGCTTCTTCGGCTCTACCGGGGCCATTCACCTGGCCCGCCCCGTGGTGGGCATGTCGGTCAGCCCTGACGGCGCCGGCTACTGGCTGGTGGCCTCAGACGGCGGCATCTTCAGTTTTGGTGACGCCGGCTTCCACGGCTCCACCGGGGCCGAGCGGCTCAACCAGCCCGTAGTCGGTATGGACACCACTCCGGACGGGGCCGGCTACTGGCTGGTGGCCTCCGACGGAGGGATCTTCACCTTTGGCGACGCCCCCTTCGATGGCTCCGCCGGAGGAGAGCAACTCAACTCCCCGGTGGTTGGGATCTCCCGCGTCCCTGGTGGCGGCGGTTACTGGCTGGTGGGCGCCGATGGCGGGGTGTTCACCTACGGAGA
>DATLUK010000099.1:0-6769 GCA_035533195.1 Acidimicrobiales bacterium
GGCGGCGATGGTCTCCTCCACCACATACTGGATGGCCGGCTTGTCCACCAGGGGCAGCATCTCCTTGGGCTGGGCCTTGGTGGCCGGCAGCCAGCGGGTGGCTAGGCCGGCGGCGGTAATCAGAGCCTTGCGGACGGACGTGGCGTTGGTCCCGGTCACAGACCGTCAAGCTACACTTGGCACTCTCACCCAGAGAGTGCCAAGGACCGGGGAGGTGCCGTGCCCACCTATGAATACGTGTGCAAGAAGTGCGGGCGACACACCGAGGCCGTCCAGTCCTTCCACGATGATCCCCTGACCGTGTGCCCCCACTGCAAGGGGGCACTGCGCAAGGTCTTCGGGAGCGTGGGCATCACCTTCAAGGGCAGCGGGTTCTACAAGACCGACAGCCGGCCCCGGTCCAAGGAGTCGGCCGGCTCCTCATCCGGGTCCTCCAGCTCCGAGTCGAGTTCGGGCTCTTCCGAAAAGAAGTCCCCGGACACGGGTTCGGGGGACAAAGGTTCGGGGGACAAAGGTTCGGGGGACAAGGGCTCGGCGGACAAGGGCTCGGGGGACAAGACGGCCTCCTCTGCCCCATCCAGCTCGGGATCGACCAACGGATCCAAGCCTTCCGCCCGGTCGGCCAAGTCCTCCCCCTCCCCCGGCAAGCGCTGAGCGATCCCGGCCCGCACCCGGCGGTGGAGAGGCGCCCGGCCAAATTCACCGGGACCTGAACGCCCCATCCGGCCCGGCCCTCGGTCAGGCTGGTTCCTCCGGAGCCCACTCGAAATCGGCCGTGGACGGAACGATGCGCGCCTTCCAGGGACGGGCCCGGTCCCAGTGGTGCCCGACCGGCTCCCCCGTCCGTAGCGCGGCCAGGAACCCGGCCGCATCCGCATCCTCGAAGTCGTCCATCTCAACGCACGCCGCGCCGTAGGCGAGCGGTACATGGGCGTCGGATCCGGCCCCGGCGGCCAGGCCCCAGCGATCGGCCGTCTCCCGGGCCCGCTCGTTCAAGTGGCCGAGTGACGTCTTGGCGTTGATGACCTCGATGGCATCGATACCGCCGTCCCCGGCCAGCTCCTCGATGGACTCGGCCCGCATGCAACTGCGCATCGGGTCGTAGGGATGGGGCACATAGACGATGCCGCCCTGGTCCCGAATGCGCGCCGATGCTTCGGCCGGCCTGATCCCATGAGGAATCCGCTCGGTCAGGAACAGGCCGATCATCTCCCCGTGGGAGGTCTTGACCTCCTGGCCCACGACCACCCGGCAGGGGAGCCGGTCCCGCAGAGCGAGAGCGCCGCTGATGGTGTTGTGATCGGTAATGCAGACAACGTCGATGGCTGCGCCGCTCAGAACATCGACTATCTCCTCCGGCGTGGTGGTGCAGTCCCCCGACCACATGGTGTGGGTATGCATGTCCACCCGGATGTGGCCGCGGGCGAGCGGCCGAGCCAGGTGGGGATGCTCCTCGCTCAGCACCGCGAGACGCTCTAGGAACCGCTGACCGACAAGCCGTCCACGGCCAGGGTCAGTCCCGCCGCCGTACCGGGTAGGTACTCGAGATCCGAGCCCACCTCCAGCACCTCCAGCAACATGCGCTGGAGGGTCGAGGCGATGGTGACCTCCCGCACCGGCTCGGCCAGCTGACCGTCCCTGATCATCAATCCTTCCGCCCCGACGGAAAAGTCCCCGCTGACCGGATTGACTCCGGAGTGGATGCCCTGGATGCCCTGGACGAAGAAGCCGGTACCGATGGCAGCCAGGATGGCATCCATGTCCTTGTCCCCCGGCTCCAGGCACAGGGCCCGACAGCCCACCCCGGGGGCCGACTTGAAGCCGCCCCGGACGGCCGAGCCGGTGGAGCGGGCCCCGGCCCGGCGGGCCGAGTAGCTGTCGTAGAGGAACTGACGGGCCACCCCGGCGTCGATGAGCACATTGCGGCGGGTAGCCAGTCCCTCGGCGTCCTGGACAGAAGCGGCGTAGGTGGCCGGTTCGGTCGGATCGTCCACCAAGGTGATCGAGGGGTGGGCAACCTCCTGGCCCAGCCGATCGGCAAACATCGAACGCCCCTTGAGGACCGCCTCCCCTGAGAAGGTGCCGCCAAGGATGCCGAGCAGGGACGTGGTGACGCGCTTGTCGAAGACCACCGGCAGTCGGGCGGAGCGGGCCTTGCGGGCGCCGATCATCCGCACCGCCCGCTCCACCGCGTCATCCGAGGCCTCGTTTATGTCCAGGTCGGTGAAGGAACGGCCCACCGAGTAGCCCCCGCCGGTCTGGGTCTCCTCCCCGTCCCCGGCCAGGACGAAGACGGCCACGTGACAGCCCGTGCGACGTTGGGAGCCGGTCACCCCGGAGCTGGATGCCACCGCCACCTCCGTCATGGCGTCCCCGTAGTCGGCCGACTCGGCCTGGCGGACCCTGGCGTCCAGACCCCGGGCCCGGGCCTCCAACTCGATGGCCAGCGCCACCTTGTCGGCGGTGGGCACTCCAACCAGATCCTCCCGCCACAGCTCGAGAGTCGCCTTGGCCACGCCGTCCGGCTCGGCCAGGCCGACGTGGGGGTCGGGAGTGGCGAAGCCGGCATTGTCCCTGGCCTCGGCCAGGGTCTCCTCGATAACAACCGGGTCCAGCGATCCGGCGTAGGCGAAGCCCTGCCGGTGGTCCTTGATCACCCGGATGCCGACCCCCTCGGAGTCGGCGGAGGACAGCGACTCGACCTCCCCGCTGTAGACCCGAACCGAGGTTTCTCGCGAGTGGGCCACGTAGGCCTCGACCTGTTCGTGATCCCGGGCCAGTCCGGCTATGCGCGCCGCCACGTCCAACAGCTCAGGCACCGGCCGTGCCCCCCACGGTCATGGCGCTGACCCGCAGCGTCGGCTGGCCGCAGCCGACCGGAACCTGCTGGCCGTCCTTGCCACAGGTCCCTGGGCACATGTCGAAGTCATCGGCCACGGCGTCGATTCGACCGAGGATGTCCGGCCCGTTACCGATCAGGTTGGCGTCCCTGATCGGATCGGTGATCTCCCCGTTCTCGATCATGTACGCCTCGGTCATCCCGAACACGAAGTCGCCCGTGGCCGTGTTGACCGAACCGCCACCGAGGCGGGCCACGAACACGCCCCGAGGTGTCCGGCGGACGATCTCCTCCGGATCCTCGGTTCCGGACAGGAGGTATGTATTGGTCATCCTGACCATGGGCAGGTGCTCGTAACTCTGGCGCCGGCCGTTGGCCGACACCGGCCGCTTCTCTTTACGGGCCCGGAGAAAGTCCCACATGTAGTCGGTCAATATGCCGTTCTCGATGAGCACATTGCGCGACGCCGGGTGGCCTTCATCGTCCACCGCAAAGGTGCCCCACTCCCCGCCCATGGTGCCGTCATCGACCAGGCTGACCAGTTCGCTGGCCACCTTCTGGCCCACCCGGCCGGCGTAGACGGAGCTCTCCTTCAGGATCGCGTCCGCCTCCAGGCCATGGCCGCAGGCCTCGTGGAAGAGCATGCCGCCGCTGCCGCTCTTCACCACCACCGGTAGCACGCCGCTGGGAGCGGGACGGGCCGAAAGCTTCAAGATGGCCCGCCGGGCCGCTTCCAGGGCTATCGCTTCGGCCGACACGACGTCGAACATCTCGAAGCCTCCCGTGCGGGCCCTGACGTCAAAGCCGGTCTGCATCCCCGTATCGCCCGAGGCCACGCAGGTGACGGCCAGGCGCGTCCGCACCTGGTCGTCCTCGGCCAGCAGTCCGTCGCTGTTGGCCACCAGGATGCGCCGCCGACTGTCCCCGTAGCCGGCCGACACCTGGCTGATGGCTCCGCCGGCCGAACGGGCGGCCTGATCAGCCGCCTCCAGCAGCTCGACCTTGCTGGCCTTGGTGATCGATCCCGGGTCGATCAGGGCCGACTGGCGCCCACCCTGTCCCCTCGTCCGGGTCCCGAGGGCCACCTCCCGGACCCCGCCCCCGCCGCCGCGAGCTGCGGCCGCGGCCGCTTCCGCCGCGGCCATGAGACCGGCCTCGGACAGCTCGGCGGTATGGGCGAATCCGGTGGTCTCCCCCACCACCACCCGGATGCCGGCGCCCCGGTCCCGACCTGAGGTCATGTCCTCCACCCGGCCGTCATCCAGCATGGCGGCCGTGGAGCGCTTGTCCTCAGCAAAGACCTCGGCAAACTCCCCGCCGGTCTGCAGGGCACGGGTCAGGACGCGCTGGAGCGTGCTCTCTTCGATCAACGTGCCTGCTTCCCGCGGTTTTGGGCGCCGCCCTCGGAGGCACTTATGGTAACCGGGTGGGTATCGATCCCGGCCTGGTCGGAAAGGCTCTCATGACCGTCGGTGAGGCAGACACGGCCCTGGCTCTCCGTTCCGGGGAAGTACCGGTGCTGGGCACGCCCAGGCTGGTGGCACTGTGCGAGGAGGCGGCCTGCGCCGCCGTCGAGGGCCGGCTCGAGCCCGGGCACACCACCGTCGGCAGCGGCCTGCAGTTCCATCATCTGGCTCCCACGCCGGTGGGCGGGGAGGTCGGCGCTGAGGCCACCCTGGAGAAGGTGGAAGGCCGCCGCCTGTCTTTTACGGTCTCAGCCAACGACGGGGCGGGACTGGTGGGGGCCGGGCGGATGACCCGGGTCGTGGTCGAGACCGAGCCGTTCCTCAAGCGGGCCCGCCGGGAGCCCTGAGGGTGGCTTCGGCCGGCCGGGCGGCATCCGAGCCGGGGCCACCGGCCCTCAGCCCAGGTTGGACGAGCGGGGATAGACAACCTCGGGGTCGGTTATGACGTTGACCAGGTACGGCACCCCCGAAGCGAAGGCCCGCTGCAGAGCCGGAGCGATGCCGGCCGGGTCGGTGACCGTCTCCCCGGCACCACCGAGCGCCTCGACCACCCGGTCGTAACGACAGGCCGGCTGCAGGTCGGCGGCCACGTCGTAGCCGTACAGCGCCTTCATCGGATGCTTCTCCAGGCCCCAGATCCCGTTGTTGCCCACCACCATGACCACAGGCAGCCCGTGGCGGACAAGGGTGTCTACGTCCATGCCGGAAAATCCGATGGCCCCATCGCCCAGCACGGCCACCACCTGGCGGTCGGGGTAGGCGATGCGGGCCGCCGCCGCGTATCCCATCCCAGTCCCCAGACAGCCATACGGACCGGGATCGAGCCAGCCACCGGGCTGATAGGAGTCCATCAACTTCCCGGCGTAGGAGACGAAGTCCCCTCCGTCGCACACGATGACCGCGTCCCGGTCGAGGACCCGGCGCAGTTCCCCGTAGATGCGGGCGGGGTGGATCGGCTGGGCGTCAGATTCCAGCATGGGTGCCTCGGCGGCCCGGGCGGCGTTCTCCTCGTCCCGCAGCCGGGCGATCCACTGCTCACGGTCAGCGCGGGCGCCGGGGTCATCGGCCCCGGCCGCCGCCTTGGCCATCCCCCAGAGCACGCTGACCAAGGAGCCGGCCGGAGCGGCGGCCAACTCGACCCGCCCGGCCACGCTCTCGGCGCTGTCGGCCACATGGATGACGGCGGCGTCCCCGAAGCGCCCGAAGGAGAGCCGGAAGTCAAGCGGGGTGCCGACCACCACCACCACGTCGGCCGACTTGAGAGCCGCGCGGGTGCGGGCGAAGGACAGATCGTGATCACCGGGCAGGCAACCCCGGCCCAATCCATTGGTGAAGGTGGGGATGCGCACCGACTCGACCAGTTCGGCCAGTTCCGACCAGGCCCCCTCCCACCAGACGTCACCGCCGGCCACCAAGGCTGGGCGCCGGGCGCCCGCCAACAGCCGGCCGGCCTTGGCCACCTCGTCCGGGTCGGGCTCGACCCCTGAGCCCAGCAACTCGGCGGCAGCGGGAACCTCACCGTCGGCCGAGGCGAAGGCCAGGTCCATGGGCAGATCGATAAACACCGGGCCGCGGTGGGGAGTGGTGGCCGCGGTCACGGCCCTGGACACCAGGGCGGAGATGTCCGCCGTCGATGTGGCCGTGGCCGCCATCTTGGTAATGGACGAGACGATCGGCACGTGGTCGAGCTCCTGCAGCGAGCCTGATCCCCAACGGGCCTGAGGGGCTCGGCCGCCGAGGACGATCAGCGGGGAGCCGTTGAAGTGGGCGGTGGTGATGGCGCTGATCCCGTTGGTGATCCCGGGCCCGGCCGTCAGCACGGCCGCCGCGGGCCGGCGGGTCAGCTTGGCCATGGCCTCGGCGGCAAAGGTGGCCGTCTGCTCGTGGCGCACATCCACGATACGCACCCCGTGCTTAACGCAGGAGTCGTAGATCGGGAAGATGTGCCCCCCGGAAAGGGTGAAGATCTGCTCCACACCGGCAGCCAGCAACGGCGCCATGGCCAGTTCCCCGCCGTGTCCGCTCACCTTGGTCACCCGCTCATCCTCCCCGTTCAGTTCCATCCGCTGGGCCTGATCATCAGCACGTCCCACTGACGCCAACGGCGTGGGCCTACAGCCGCTCGATAACGGTGCAGTTTGCCTGACCGCCGCCCTCGCACATGGTCTGCAATCCGAAGCGCCCCCCGGTGGCTTCCAATTGGTTGAGCAGGGTGGCGGTCATGCGCACCCCGGACGCGCCCAGGGGATGGCCGATGGCGATGGCTCCACCGTTGGGATTGAACCGGTCCGGATCGGGTTGGAACTCCCGGGCCCAGCGCAGCACGACGGAGGCGAAGGCCTCGTTGCACTCGATGGCGTCGAACTCATCGATCTTCATGCCCGTGCGCTCCAACAGCTTCCGGGTGACCCGGTTGGGGGCCGACAGGACGAGGACCGGATCCTCGGCTCCGACGGCAAAGTGC